>NZ_PSVF01000001.1:0-260303 GCF_002931975.1 Rathayibacter sp. AY1F3
GTCCTCGCCGTGTTCTACGTGCGGAACCAGAAAGCCAGGGACTGACGTGACCGCCACCGCCGCGACCTGGCCCCGTACCTCTACCTCTCCCCCACGGCGATCGTGATGATCGTCCTGATGCTCGTCCCGGTCCTCATGGTGATCGGGTACTCCTTCTTCGACAACGTGATCACGAACCCGAAGCCCGTCTTCGTGGGACTCGCGAACTACGCGGAGGTCCTGGGAGACCCGGGATTCGTGAAGGCCACCGGCAACACGATCGTCTTCGTCGGCGCGAGCGTCGCCGCGCACCTGGTCCTCGGGCTCGGGTTCGCGATGCTGCTGAACTCTCCGCTGGTCCCGACCGTGGCGAAGTCGCTGTTCCGGGTCGTCTACGTCCTGCCGTGGCTGTTCACCGTCGCGATCATCGCGGTGCTGTGGCGGCTCCTGCTCAATCCGAACGGCGTGGTCAACTACGCGCTGATCTCCCTCGGCCTGACGGACAAGGGCGTCGAGTGGCTCGCCTCGCCGGCGACCGCGCTGCTCTCCGTGACCGTGATCAACATCTGGGCGGGCTACTCCTTCTACATGATCACGCTGCTCGCGGGTCTGCAGGGCATTCCGCACGACCTCTACGAGGCGGCGAAGGTGGACGGGGCGAGCGCCTGGCAGCGGTTCTGGAACGTCACGGTCCCGCAGCTCAAGCCGATCATCATCAGCATGTCGGTCCTGGACATCATCTGGACCTCGCAGCAGTTCGCGCTGATCTGGATGACGACCGGCGGCGGGCCGATCGACGCCACCGAGATGCTCAGCACTTACACCTACAAGCTCGCGTTCAGCCGCTACGAGTTCTCGGTGGCCTCGGCGAGCGCCGTGCTCATCCTCCTCCTCACGATGGTCCTCGCCGTGTTCTACGTGCGGAACCAGAAAGCCAGGGACTGACGTGACCGCCACCGCCTCCCGCCCCGCCGTCGCCCCCGCCTCCCCCCGGCCCCCGCGCGCACCGCGGCAGCTCGGCGCCAAGCTCGGCGTCTGGGTCCTCCTGCTGATCGGCGCCGCCTTCGCGGGCCTGCCGATCATCTGGATGGCCGCCAGCTCGTTCAAGTCGAACACCGAGATCTTCGAGTACCCGCCGCGGCTGATCACCGACGCGTTCTCGTTCGACGCGTACTCGGGCATCCTCGGCGACCCGACCAAGGTGCGCTTCTTCATCAACAGCTACGTCGTGGCGATCGCCGTGGTCGTGCTGACGCTCGTGGTCGCGATCCTCGCCTCCTACGCGTTCAGCCGCTACGAGTTCCGCTTCAAGCGCCCGATCAACGTGATCATCGTCAGCGTCCAGGCGGTCCCGCCGATCACGCTGCTGATCCCGTTCTTCGGCCTGATGGTGGTGCTGCGCCTCTACAACACCTACCAGGGCCTGATCCTCACCTACCTGGTCTTCACCCTGCCGTACGCGATCATCATGCTGACCGGCTACTTCAACACCCTCCCCCGGGACCTCGACGAGGCGGCGCGGATGGACGGGGCCGGCCCGATGACCGTGCTGTGGCGGATCCTGGTGCCCATCGCGATCCCGGGCATCGTCTCGGTCGGCGTCTACACGTTCATGATCGCGTGGAACGAGTACCTGTTCGCGCTGACCCTCACGCGCACCGACGACATGCGCACCGTCCCCATCGGCATCCAGCTGCTGATGGGCCAGAACTCCTACGAGTGGAACGAGATGATGGCGATGAGCATCCTCGGATGCATCCCCGTCCTCCTCCTCTTCCTCTTCTTCCAGCGGTACTTCATCGGCGGCATGACCGCCGGGGCCGTCAAGAGCTGAGGCGCGCGACCGCGCGCCCGGAACCACCACAGAGAAGGACGATCACAGAATGCTTGTATCCGGAAAAGACCTCCTGGACGTCGCGAACGCCAACGGCTTCGCGGTCCCGGCCTTCAACGTCAGCGACTACGCGATGATGAACGGGCTGTTCGAGATCAGCGAGGAGAAGCAGTCCCCGCTCCTGATCGCCATCCACCCCGACGAGCTGAGCCACACCGGCGTCGACATCCTGCACGCGATCATCGCCCGCGCCCACCGCTCGAGCGTCCCCGTCACCATCCACCTCGACCACGGCGCGACCTACGAGCAGGTGCTGCTGGCGATCAAGTCCGGCTTCACCTCCGTGATGATCGACGGCTCGATGCTCCCCTACGACGAGAACGTCGCCGTCACCAAGCGCGTCGTCGACACCGCTCACGCGGTCGGCGTCTCGGTCGAGGGCGAGCTCGGCACGATCGGGAAGACCGACGACGAGGCCGAGGACGGAGCAGCGAGCATCATCTACACGGAGCCCGACGAGGCCGTCGACTTCGTCTCGTCGACCGGCGTGGACAGCCTCGCGATCGCGATCGGCACGAGCCACGGCCTCTACCCCGCCTCGATGAAGCCGGCGCTCAAGCTCGACCTGCTCGCCGAGATCAAGAAGCGCGTAGCTGTACCCCTCGTCCTCCACGGCGGCTCGAACAACCCCGACGCCGAGATCGCGGAATCGGTGAAGCGAGGAGTGAACAAGATCAACATCTCGAGCGACATCAAGGCGGCGTACCACAACCGCATGCGCGAGGTGCTGGCCGACCCGTCCGTCCGCGAGCCGAACACCATCCAGCCGCCGTCCATCGCGGCGATGAAGGAGACGGCCGCGCAGAAGATCGACCTGTTCGGCTCCGCCGGCAAGGCCTCGCTCTACTAGGCGCGGGAGACGTGGTGAACGCGAGGATCGTGCTCGGACTGGGCGGGACCGTCGACTACGAGATCGACTGGGACGACGCGGTCGTCCAGGCCCTCGTCGACGACTACCGGATCGCCCCGGACGAGCTCACGACGACGGCGCCGGTCGACACCGAGCGCGATCTCGTCGTCGCCCTCCTCGCGTTCCTCGCCGTCGGCGCGGGAGGGGAGAGATTCGCCTCCTCCTCCTGCGTCGTCGAGGAGTTCGCGCAGCGCTTCCCCCGCAGGATCACCCTCGGCGGGACGGGCGTCCGGGCCGGCTACGCACTCGCGGTGCACGGCCTCGTCGCGACCCAGCACCTGGTGAGCATCGACGACCACGTGCGCCGGCTGCTCCCCGTCGGCAACGACTACGTGCTCAGCGCGACGGCCGACAGCACCGACCCGCACCTGATCGTGCAGTTCCCCCGCGGCGCGCGGGTGCGGGTCGGCGATGCGGAGCTCGTCGCTCCGCACCCCAACCGGGTCATCGTCTCGAACGACCCGCCCAACCGCGAGCTGCTGCTGGCGGAGGAGCTCGGCACGGTCCTCGCGGACGCCCGCATCGTCCTCGTGTCCGGCTTCAACTCCATCCAGGACGAGGCGGTCCTCGACGACCGGCTCGCCACACTCCGCCGGCACCTCGACGCGCTGCCCCGCGGCGCGGTCGTGATCTACGAGGACGCGGGCTTCCACCTCCCCGAGCTCCAGGCACGAGCGCGGGCGGCACTGCTCGATCGGGTCGACGTCCTCAGCATGAACGAGGACGAGCTCCAGGCGATGCTCGGCCGGCCGATCGACCTGCTCGACACCGTCGCGGTCGTCACCGCGCTCCGCGACGCCGCCGCGCAGCTCCCGGGACCGGTGCTGATCGTGCACACCCGGCACTGGTCGGCGGCCGTCGGCGGCCGGGCGCATCGGTACCGGGGGGCTCTGCGGGGCGCCGTCACGATGGCCAGTGCCCGCTACCTCCTCGGGGACGGCTTCACCGCCGCCGACTACGACCGCGTCGGCGGACTCCCTCCCCAGCCCGGCTCGCAAGCGGTGTGCGCAGCGGTGGAGTCGACGCTCGAGGCCTGCTGCGTCCCCGGGCTCGTCCTCGAGACGGACCGGCCGACGACGATCGGCCTCGGCGACACCTTCGCCGGCGGCTTCGTCTCCGCCCTCGCGCGCGGCGAGTCCTGACGGCGGGCGAGGCCGGGCTCCGAGCCTCCGCAGGAACGCCGACGGCCCCGGACCCCGCTGCTGCGGGACCGGGGCCGAGAACGTCGTCCGGGGAGGACTCAGCGGCGCTTGGACTGCGCGCGCCGCTCCTCGCGATTGGCGGGGGCGTCCGAGCCGCCCGGCTTCTGGCCGAAGGCGCCGGTCGTCGGAGTCTCCTCCGCCTCGCCCTCGGGGAGCGCCTTGCGGGCCTCCTCGGCGCGGGCCTTCGCGGTGGCCGCCTGCTGCACCTGTCCGCGCTGGTCGCGGACCTCGACGCCGCCGGTGTCGCTCGGGGCCGAGTAGCTGAGCTTCTCGGCCGGAGCGACCGGCTGAGCGAGGCCCTTGGCCGCGACTCCGGCGACCTCGCCCTGCTTCTGGGTCACCTCGACCTCGAGGTTGAAGAGGAAGCCGACGGTCTCCTCGCGGATCTGCCCCATCATCTGCTGGAACAGGGCGAAGCCCTCGCGCTGGTACTCGACCAGCGGGTCGCGCTGGGCCATCGCGCGCAGGCCGATGCCGTCCTTGAGGTAGTCCATCTCGTAGAGGTGGTCGCGCCAGCGGCGGTCGATCACCGAGAGCACGACACGGCGCTCGAGCTCGCGCATGGCGGGAGAGCCCAGCTGCTCCTCGCGGCGCTGGTAGGCGAGCTGCGCGTCCGAGAGGATCTCGCGGCGCATGAACTCCTTGTTGATGCGGCCGCGGCTGCCCGCCTCCTGCACCACCTCGTCGATGGTGAGGCTGATCGGGTACAGCGTCTTCAGCTCGGTCCAGAGGGCGTCGAAGTCCCAGTCGTCGCCGTTGCCGTCGCCGGTGTGCACCTCGAGGATCTCGTCGATCACGTCGACGAGGAACTTCTGGGTGCGCTCGTGCAGGTCGTCGCCCTCGAGGATGTGGCGGCGGTCCGAGTAGATCGCCTCGCGCTGGCGGTTGAGGACGTCGTCGTACTTGAGGACGTTCTTGCGGATCTCGGCGTTGCGGGCCTCGACCTGCGACTGGGCGCTGCGGATGGCGCGCGAGACGACCTTCGACTCGATGGCGATGTCGTCCGGGACGTTGCCCCGGCCCATGAGCGCCTCGGCGGCGCCGGAGTTGAACAGGCGCATGAGGTCGTCGGTGAGCGAGAGGTAGAAGCGGCTCTCCCCCGGGTCGCCCTGGCGGCCCGAGCGTCCGCGGAGCTGGTTGTCGATGCGGCGCGACTCGTGGCGCTCGGTGCCGAGCACGTAGAGGCCGCCGGCGGCCTGGACCTTCTCGGCCTCCTCGCCCACCTTCTCCTTGACGGCGGCGAAGACCTCGTCCCACGCGGCCTCGTACTCCTCCGGAGTCTCGGAGGGGTTCAGGCCCTTGGCCGTCATCTCGGAGACCGCGAGGAACTCGGCGTTGCCGCCGAGCATGATGTCGGTGCCTCGACCGGCCATGTTGGTCGCGACGGTGACGGCGCCGAGGCGGCCGGCCTGGGCGACGATGGCCGCCTCCCGCGCGTGGTTCTTGGCGTTCAGGACCTCGTGGCGCACGCCCTTCTTGGCGAGCAGGCGCGAGAGGTACTCGCTCTTCTCGACGCTGGTCGTGCCGACGAGGACCGGCTGCCCGGCCGCGTGGCGCTCCGCGATGTCCTCGACGACCTGGGCGAACTTGACCTGCTCGTTCTTGTAGACGAGGTCGGCGTTGTCGATCCGCTGCATCTTGCGGTTCGTCGGGATCGGGACGACGCCGAGCTTGTAGGTCGACATGAACTCGGCGGCCTCGGTCTCGGCCGTTCCGGTCATGCCGGAGAGCTTCGCGTAGAGGCGGAAGTAGTTCTGGAGCGTGACGGTCGCCAGGGTCTGGTTCTCGGCCTTGACCTGCACGCCCTCCTTCGCCTCGATGGCCTGGTGGATGCCCTCGTTGTAGCGGCGTCCGGCCAGGATGCGGCCGGTGTGCTCGTCGACGATCAGGACCTCGCCGTTCAGCACGACGTAGTCCTTGTCCTTCTTGAACAGCGCGCGCGCCTTGATGGCGTTGTTGAGGAACGAGATCAGCGGGGTGTTCGCCGACTCGTAGAGGTTGTCGATGCCGAGGTAGTCCTCGACCTTCTCGATGCCGGGCTCGAGGACGCCGACGGTGCGCTTCTTCTCGTCGACCTCGAAGTCCTCGCCCTCGTCGAGGCGCTTGGCGAGGTTGGCGAACTCCGCGAACCAGCGGTTCGCCTCGCCCGAGGCCGGTCCGGAGATGATCAGCGGGGTGCGGGCCTCGTCGATGAGGATCGAGTCGACCTCGTCGACGATGGCGTAGAAGTGGCCGCGCTGGACCATGTCCTGCGCCTGCCACGCCATGTTGTCGCGGAGGTAGTCGAAGCCGAACTCGTTGTTCGTGCCGTAGGTGATGTCGGCCGAGTACTGCTCGCGGCGCTGCTCCGGGGTCTGGCCCGAGAGGATCACTCCGGTCGTCATGCCGAGGGCGCGGAACACGCGCCCCATCAGCTCGGACTGGTACGACGCGAGGAAGTCGTTGACCGTGACGATGTGCACGCCGCGGCTGGCGATCGCGTTGAGGTAGGCCGGAAGGGTCGCGACGAGCGTCTTGCCCTCTCCGGTCTTCATCTCGGCGATGTTGCCCAGGTGCAGGGCGGCGCCGCCCATGAGCTGCACGTCGAAGTGGCGGAGGCCGAGCGTCCGGCGCGAGGCCTCGCGGACGGCGGCGAACGCCTCCGGCAGCAGGTCGTCGAGGGACTCGCCGTTCGAGTAGCGCTCGCGCAGCTCGACGGTCTCGTTCTTCAGCTCCTCGTCGCTGAGGTGCGTGAAGTCCTCTTCGAGGGCGTTGACGGCCTTCGCGTAGTTCTCGAGGCGGCGGATGACCCGCCCCTCCCCGACGCGAAGGACCTTTTCGAGGACAGAGGCCACGGGGTACTCCAAAAAAGTAGAAGACAGGAGTCGCGCGCCGGAGCGCGGACCGCGACCAGCCTAGCCGGGGCGGGCGGCGAGCGGTCGGGGCGACGCGTCCGCCCTGGGCGGACTCCCTGCCTGGGCCCGGGGTCGGATCTCAGCCGGCGGCCTGCTCGGCGAGCTCGTCGGCCTCGTCGCCGAGGCCGATGACGCCGTAGTCCCAGCCCTTGCGGCGGTAGACCACGCTCGGGCGGTTCGTGTCGGAGTCGATGAAGAGGTAGAAGTCGTGTCCGACCAGCTCCATGTAGTCGACGGCGTCGTCGACGGTCATCGAGACGGAGGCGAAGACCTTCTTGCGGATGACGACGGGGCAGTACGGCTCCTCGACCTCGTCCTCGACCGGCTCCGGCGCCTCCTGCACGGGGATGACGCCCGTGCTCAGCTGCTCCAGCACCGCCGCGTCGGCCGGCTGGATGGCGACGACGCTGAAGTCGTCGGCGGCCGCGTCGCGGAGCGAGGTCGGCCGATGCTGGCCCCGATGGACCTTCTTCCGGTCCTTGGCGCGTCTCACCCGTTCGAGCAGCCGGCCGATGGCGACGTCGAACGCCGCGTACTTGTCGGCTCCGCTCGCCTCGGCCCGGACCACGGGCCCCTTGCCGATCAGCGTCAGCTCCACGCGGTCGCCGCCGGCCGAGCCCTTGCCCTCGGCGTGCCTGCTCGCCTTGATCTCGAGTGCGAGAGCACGATCGGCGAGGTGCGCCACCTTGTCCGACTTCTCCGTCGCGTACGCGCGGAAGCGATCGGTGATGTCGATGTTGCGTCCTGTGATGTCGATGTCCATGACAACCTCCCAGTCGAGTACGGCGTGCCGCCTTTCTCCGGGGCGGACCGTTCACGCCGTGCCCCCACCGTAGACCCCGGCCACCGGATCGTCACCGGGAGTTCGTCCGGATTCTGCTGCTACGTTCCCTCCTCGTCGCGCGGTGCCGGCCAGGGCCGCCGCGGCCCGGACCGTCCCGCCGGCCGCACGCACGGCGCGCCGGAGCTCGAGCAGGGTCGCGCCGGAGGTGACCACGTCGTCGACGAGGACCACCGGCGGCCACGACGAGAGCGGACGGCGGGCGCGGAACGCCCCGTCGAGGTTGCCGCGCCGCTCGACGCGGCCGAGCCCGACCTGGTCGCGGACCATCCGCGACCGCCGGAGAGGACGCACCGCCCGCCCTCCCGACGCGGCGACCAGCTGCGCGACGGGATCGGCGCCCCGCCGCACGCGGCCGAGCCAGGAGCCGGGCGGGACGACCAGGATCGCGGGGCTGCCGGCGAGCGCCGCGCCGAGGGCCGGACGCAGCAGCGCGCCGAGCGGGGCGAGGCAGGCCGTGCGGCCCTCCTCCTTCAGCGCGACGACGAGGCGGCGCACCGTGCCCTCGTACGGGGCACCGGTGACGACGAGGAGCGGATCGTCCGGCGGTCCGACGACGCGGGTCAGCAGGCAGGCCGAGGCGGCCGCGTCGGCCGAGCAGTCCGGACAGGGCGCCCGGCTCGTCGGCTCTCCGCAGGCGGGGCACTCCAGCGGGAGGAGGACGGCGAGGGCGTCGAGCAGGTGATCGGAGAGCATGCCTCCACGTTCGCCGTCCGGGCCGCGGCGCGTCGGGCGGATCCGTCGGATCGGGACGATCCGCCCGCCCGACGCGCCTGGGGAGGAGCATCCGGAGCGCGCCGCCGTCGGAAGGGCTCGTCGCCGCCGAGAGGACCCGTCAGGACCCCATGCCGGTCTGCGCCGCGAGCAGCCGGATGTCCGTCGCGGTCGTCTGCCAGGCCGAGCCACGCTGCTGCCGGAGCTCCCCGCCCTCGGCGAGGATCCGGACCTGGGTCGAGGTGTTGCCCGCGGCGATCTGGACCGTGCCCGTCGTCGTGCCGAGCGCCGTGGCGCCTCCGCCGAGCAGGTTCATCGTGACGGCGTCCTCCCCCGTCGAGGCGCGGACGACCGAGACCACGTCGAGCTCGTCCGTCCAGGCCGCGGCGACCGCGGTCCCCAGGGTCGAGCGGAGGACGACCGGCTCGCCGACCGCCACCGGGTCGCCGTCCCGTGAGCGGGTGATGCCGGCCACCAGCACCGTCGCCTGCTGCCCGTCCTGGGCGAGCGCCAGCATCCGGGTGCCGTCGCGCGACACGGCGATCGAGGCGAGCGACTCGACCTCGCTCCAGGCCGTCGCGACCTGCATCGAGCGCGAGCCGTCCGCGGAGTACGCCACCAGCTGCCCGGGCGAGGCCGACGGCACGGACCACACGTACCCGAGCGGATCGATCGTCGGCGCGACGAGGCCCGACCGCCCGTCGAGGAGGACGTCGGCGCCGTCGGGCTCCACGAGGCTCACGCCCGCGGCGGTGAGCACGGCGGCCGACGCGTCCGAGTCGGCCCCGCGCTGCTCGCCGAGGACTGCGGCCCGCGGCTGCAGCGCCTCGATCCGATCCGAGATCCCGAGGCCGGCCAGCCCGGAGGAGCCGAGGAATCCGAAAGCGTCGTCGGTCAGCACGAGCGGCCGGGTGTCGACGCGGGGCGAGGTCGGCAGCCCGGTGACCTCGGAGGGGACGTCGATCGGGTTCTGCTCGACGGAGAGCGCGACTCCGGTGACGTTCGAGACGTTCGCGAGGCTCCGGTTCAGCTGCAGCGCCATCAGCCGCCACTGCGCCGGATCGGCCTCGAGCGCGGCAGGGTTCAGATCCACCACGGCGCGCTGCGACTCGACCGGGACGGTCTCGGCCGCCAGCGTCGTGCCGGTCGGGAAGGCCGACACGACGGCGGCGGAGTCCCGCAGCCACGGCGTGGGGCCGCGCAGCAGCTCGGTGACGATCGTGGTGCTGGTGGAGCTGTCGGCGCGCGAGGCGAACCAGCGCAGGTCCGGCACGAGGTACTGGTATCCGGGGTCGAAGAAGTAGAGCGCGTGCGTTGAGAAGACCTGCTCGAAGGTGGTGCGGTCGATCACCACGCCGCTCGGCGGCGCGCTGATGCGCCACTCGCCGTTCTCCTGGACGAAGCCGTAGTCGAGGGTCAGGCCGGCCGTGGTGGCGACGTCGGTGTAGACGCCGGTCGCGTCGACCTCGGCGACGGGCGTGATCGTCAGCGAGAGCGTGGATCCCGACTGCGGCGAGGCGGAGCGCTGGCCCTCGTCGACCGTGACGTGCTCGCCCGGCGTCCAGTCGGCTCCGGTGGAGAGGAACTCGCGGGCGATCTTGTAGTTGTTCTGCGGGCTCGACGCGGCGTCGATGAAGCCGGTCAGGATGTCGCGCTGCGACGCACCGACGGCGGGTCCCGACGGGAGGAAGTCGTACTGGAGGTCCTGCGGCGCGGTGTCGGGCCGTCCGACTCCGACGTCGCCGTCCCGCGGGATGCCGGCGCACCCGGCCAGCCCGAGCGCGAGCAGCGCGGCGGCCGCGACGGCGCGGAGGACGCCGCGCCTCACGGGAGCACCCCCGCGGCCCCGACCGGAGGAGCCTGCAGCGGCGGGAGGACGATCGGGCCGCTGTAGGCCTGCTCGCCCGCGTCGACCGGGGGCAGCGGGAGCGGCGAGGCCTCGATCCGCTCGCCGCGGTGGCGGGGCACGGTCAGGCGGAAGCAGGCGCCGCGATCGGGCACGGACCAGACCTGCAGCCAGCCGTGGTGCAGGGCGGTGTCCTCCTGCGCGATGGAGAGGCCGAGGCCGGTGCCGCCGAGCGTGCGGCGACGGGACGGATCGGCGCGCCAGAAGCGGTCGAAGACGCGCACCACCTCCTCGCTGCTCATGCCGTGCCCGTAGTCGCGCACGGCGAGGGCGACCGCGCTGGCGTTGCTGTCGACGGTGACGACGACCTCGCGGCCGTCGCCGTGCTCGATCGCGTTGCCCAGCAGGTTGCGGACGATCCGGCGGATGCGGCGCGGATCGAGGTCGGCGTCGAAGTAGCCGCCCGGGGCGGAGAGAGTGAGCCGGGAGCCGTTCGCCTCCGCGATCCCCCGCATCGCCTCGATCTCGTCGCCGGCCAGCTTCACCAGGTTGACCGGCTCGAGCTCGAGCTCGGCCGACCCCGCGTCGTGGCGGGAGATCTCGAGCAGGTCGGCGAGGAGGCTCTCGAAGCGGTCGATCTGGCTGTGCAGCAGCTCGACCGTGCGCTCGGCGACCGGGGCGAAGTCCTCGCGCTGGTCGTAGAGCACGTCCCCGGCCAGCTTCATCGTCGTCAGCGGCGTCCGGAGCTCGTGCGAGACGTCCGAGACGAACCGCTGCTGGACCTGGCTGAGCGTCGCGAGCTCGCTGATCCGGTCCTGCAGGCTGTCGGCCATGCCGTTGAAGGACCGGGCGAGGGTCGCGATCACGTCCTGGCCCCGCTCGGGGATCCGCACGTCGAAGTCGCCGGCGGCGAGGCGCTGGCTCGTCTCGGCCGCGACCCGGACCGGGGCGACGACGATCCGCACGACGACCCAGCTGACCGCTCCGATCAGCAGGATGAGCAGGATCCCCGCCACGTTGAGCACCTGCTGCACGAACTGGAGCGTGCGCTCCGCGTCCGCGAGGGAGTAGCCGATGTACAGCTCGTAGCGCCCGGCCGAGCTCGGCAGCTCGAGGGTCGAGCCGACGAGGATGCCGGGCTGCTGCTGACCGGAGGCGTCGAGCGTCACCGACTGCCAGTACTGCCCGTCGGAGCCCGCCTGCACCCGCTCGCGCAGCGCGTCGCTGATCACGCCGTTCTGCAGCTCGCGGTTGTAGATGTCCTGGGGCGCCAGCGAGGACGCCTCCTGGTCGGGCGAGCGCACGACGGCGATCAGCGCGGAGGAGGAGGCGTCCCGGACGGCGGTGCGCACCGAGCTCATCACCTCCTCCATGTCCTGGCGGGTGGAGACGGTGGCGGCGTCGAGGTAGCCCTGCGCGGCCCGGGTCGCGCGCGACGTGTCGCCCGTGACCTGCGTCAGCCGCGACTGGAACAGGTTGTCGCTGATGCTGTACGAGAGGTAGACGCCGGTCGAGCCGATGGCGATGCCGCTGAGCAGGACCGTGATCGCGACCGCGCGGAACTGCAGCGACGTGCGCCACACCCCGAGCACGCGGCGGGGCCACCGGCGCACGTCGGGAGCGGTGAGGCGCGGCACGGTCAGCCCGGGAGGACGGCGCCGGCCCGGTAGCCGACGCCGCGCACGGTCATCACGATGCGGGGGTCGTCCGGGTCCTTCTCGACCTTGGCGCGCAGGCGCTGGACGTGCACGTTCACGAGGCGGGTGTCGGCCTTGTAGTGGTAGCCCCAGACCTGCTCGAGCAGCATCTCGCGGGTGAAGACCTGCTGGGGCTTGGAGGCGAGGGCGAGGAGGAGGTCGAACTCGAGCGGGGTCAGGCCGATGCGCGTCTCGCCGCGGCGGACCTCGTGGCCGGCGACGTCGAGGCTCAGGTCCCCGACCTGCAGCACCGCGTTCGCGGCGGCGGTGGCGGGACGCAGGCGCGTCCTGATGCGCGCGACGAGCTCCTTGGGGTCGAACGGCTTGACCATGTAGTCGTCGGCGCCGGACTCGAGGCCCTGCACGACGTCGGAGGTGTCGGACTTGGCCGTCAGCATGATGACGGGGACACCGGATTCGGCGCGGATCGCGCGGCACACCTCGATCCCGTCGATCCCGGGCAGCATCAGGTCGAGCAGGACCAGGTCCGGCCGGGCCCGCCGGAAGGCCTCGATGGCGCCTGAGCCGTCCGCGCAGAAGGAGACGTCGTACCCGTCGGCGCGCAGGACGATGCCGATCATCTCGGCCAGGGCGGCGTCGTCGTCGACCACCAGAATGCGCGCGCTCATCGGTCTGCTCTTCCTCGTCTCGGGTCGCGCCCGCCCACGGCGCGCACGGTGACCCGACCCAGGCTAACCGACGCACCTCTCCGTGGGCGGGGAGCGGGCTCTGCGGGCGAAGGGGGTCCGCTCGGGGGAGGACCCCGCCCGCACGCCTGTGACAGCATGGAGGGGATGACCGACGCAGCTCAGTGGCCCCCGCCCGCAGGGCGTCCGGACGACGCGGCCGTCCCGGCGCAGGACGGCGACCGGCGCAGGCCGCTGCCCGCTCCCGTCGCCCCGGCCTGGTCGCCCGCGCCGCCGAGCGCAGGTCCCGTACCGACCGGTCCCGCCGGGGGCTCCTGGTCGCCCGCGCCGCCGAGCGCAGGTCCCGTACCGACCGGTCCCGCTGGGGGCTCCTGGTCGCCCGCCGGCGCCGGCCCCTGGTCGCCCGGTCGCCCCGCACCCGGCTGGACTCCCCCGCCCAAGCCCGGTCTCGTGCCGCTGCGCCCGCTCGGCTTCGGCACCCTGCTCGGCGCCCCGTTCCAGGTCCTCCGCCGCAGCCCCCGCACGACCCTGGGCGTCGCCCTGCTGGTGCAGGGCCTCGGGTCGGTGCTCGCCCTGGCGGTCTACGGCCTGATCGCGGTGCTCGCCGTCGGGCGCATCGCGCAGGCGGAGTCCGCCGACCGCGACGCCGTCGGCGCGGGCTCCCTCGCGGTCGTGGTCCTGGCCGCCCTCATCCCCCTCGCCGTCTCGCTCGCCAGCGGCGCCCTCGTGCAGGGCGTGGTCGTGCTCGAGGTCACCCGCGGCGTCCTCGGCGAGCGGGCGACCTTCCGACAGCTGCTCGCCCGGCTGCGGGGCCGCTTCTGGGCGCTGATCGGCTGGACGGTCCTCCAGGGCGTCGGCTACCTCCTGCTGGTGCTCCTCGCCGTGGCGCTCGCCGTGCCGCTGTTCGTCATCGGAGCGATGGACGGGACGTCGAGCGCGATCGTCGGCGGGATCCTGGTGCTCGTCGGCTCCGGCCTGGTCGCCCTCGCGCTGGGGGTCTGGCTGTCGACGAAGCTCGCCCTGGTGCCGAGCCTGATCGTCGTCGAGCGGCTGCCGCTGCGCCGTGCGGTGGCGCGCTCGTGGCGGCTGGTGGCGGGCGGCTTCTGGCGCACCTTCGGCGCGCTCGCGCTGATGACCGTGATCATCCAGGTCGCCGGCCAGATCGTGGCCACGCCGTTCAGCCTGCTCATCCCGATCGCCGGCGCCCTGATCGCCCCGACCGACCCGGACGCGCAGCTCGTCACCTCGCTCGTGGTGACGATCGCCTCCGTCGCCGTGGGCTTCGTGATCGGCGCCGTCGGCACCGTGCTCCAGTCGGCCGTGACGGGCCTGGTCTACCTCGACCGACGGATGCGCCGCGAGGGCTTCGACCTGGTGCTGATGCGCCACGTCGAGGAGCGCGCGGCGGGCCGCCCCTCCCCCGATCCCTTCCCCGTGACGGAGCGCCCGTGATCCTCGCCGCGGCCCCTCTCGAGCCCGACGCGGAGCAGGCGCGCCGACTCCTCCTCGAGGAGCTCGCCGACCCGCGCTACCGGGCGGCCGAGCCGACCCTGTTCGACCGGGTGGTGCAGGCGGTGCGCGACTGGTTCGCCTCCCTCACGCTGCAGGGCGACGGCCCGCCGGTGCCGATCGCCGCCGTGATCGGCGTGCTGGTGCTGGTGGCGCTCGTGGTCGCCGCGCTCGTCATCGCGGGACGGCCCCGCGCCGGTCGCCGCAGCACCGTCACGGGAGCGGTGCTCGCCGACGACGACACCCGCTCTGCCGCGATCCTCCGCTCGCTCGCCGAGGCCGCGGCCGCCCGCGGGGACTGGGACGAGGCGCTCGTCGAGCGCTTCCGCGCCCTGGTGCGCTCCCTCGACGAGCGGACCGTCCTGCGGGTCTCGCCCGGCACGACCGCGCTCGGCCTGGCGTCGCGCGCCTCTGCGGCCTTCCCCTCCTCCGCCGCCGCGCTGCGCCGCACGGCCGACGACTTCGACCGCGTGCGCTACCTCGGGCAGCCCTGCGGCCCGGCCGAGTACGAGCGGGTCGCGGCTCTGGACCGCGAGCTCGCCGCGGCCTCGCCGGTCCTGGACGCCCTGGCGGCGCCCCGGTGAGCGCCGACACGGTCTCCAGCCCGACCCTCGGCGCGCTGCTGCGCCGCGGACGGGTGTGGGTGCTCCTGCTCGTGATCGTCGCGGTCGGCACTCTGCTGCTCACCGTCGCGACCGGGACCCGGGTGGCCGCCCCGGACCTCGACGTCGACAGCGCGACCCCGGACGGCGCCCGCGCGCTCGCCCAGGTGCTGCGCGATCAGGGCGTCGAGGTCGTCCGCGCCGACGACCTGGACTCCGCTCTCGCCGCCTCCTCCCCGGACGCGACACTGCTCGTCGACGACCCGGACGTGGCCCTCGACGAGGCCCAGTACCGCCGGCTCGCCCGCGCCTCGGCCTCGCTCGTCCTGGTGACCCCGGGAGGAGCCGCGCTCGACGCCCTGCTGCCGGACGTCCGCTTCGCCGGCTCCCCGGCCGGCGACGGCCCCTTCCGCGCCGAGTGCCCGCTCCCCGCAGCCGAGCGCGCCGGCACGCTCCCCGCCGGAGGGAGCACGTACCGGATCCTCGGCGACGGCGACGCCGTCGGCTGCTTCCCCTCGGGCGACGACGGCTTCCTGCTCGTGAGCACCGGATTCCCGCAGGGCGCCGAGGTCACCGCGATCGGCGACGCCGACCTCCTCCGCAACGGCACCATCGGCCAGGACGGCCGTGCCGCTCTCGCGCTCGGACTGCTCGGCGGTGAGGACCGGCTGGTCTGGTACCGCGCCGGAGCCGCCGACTCGGCGAGCGCCACCCCTGCACCCGCCGACCTCGCCCCCGGCTGGGTGACCCCGGCTCTCCTGCTGCTGGTGGCCGTGTTCGTCGCCTCCGCCGTCTGGCGCGGCCGCCGGCTCGGCCCGCTCGCGGTCGAGCCGCTGCCGGTCGTCGTGCATGCGAGCGAGACGGCCCGCGGCCGCGCGCGGCTCTACGCGCGCGGAGCCCTGCGGCCCCGCGCCCTCGACGCACTGCGCATCGGCACCCTCCGGCGGACGGCCGCGCTCCTGGGACTCGCTCCGGCGACCGGGGTCGACGAGATCGTCGCCGTCGCCGCCGAGCGCCTCGGCCGCGATCAGGCCGCGCTGCGCCGGCTGCTCGTCGACGACCTGCCGGGCGACGACGCCGCCCTCGTCGCCGCCTCCGACGAGCTCCTCCGCTTCGAGAGCGCGCTCCGCGCCGCCCTCTCCCCGACGACCGCCCGACGACCGGAAGGCCCCTCCCGATGAGCGACACCACCCCCTCCGCCCGCGACGGAGCGCCGGTCTCCGACGACGACCTGCGCGCCGAGCTCGACCGGGTCCGCTCCGAGGTCGGCCGCGCGGTCGTCGGCCAGGACGGCGCCGTCTCCGGGCTCCTGATCGCCCTGCTCGCGGGCGGGCACGTCCTGCTCGAGGGCGTCCCCGGAGTCGCGAAGACGCTCCTCGTGCGCGCCCTGACCGTCTCGCTCGGCCTCGACACCCGCCGGGTGCAGTTCACGCCGGACCTGATGCCCGGCGACATCACCGGCTCCCTCGTCTACGACGCCTCCACCTCCGGCTTCGCCTTCCGCGAGGGCCCGGTCTTCACGAACCTCCTGCTGGCGGACGAGATCAACCGCACGCCGCCGAAGACCCAGGCCGCGCTCCTCGAGGCGATGGAGGAGCGCCAGGTCAGCGTCGACGGGCGCACCCTGCCTCTGCCGGACCCGTTCCTCGTCGCCGCCACCCAGAACCCGGTGGAGTACGAGGGGACCTACGTGCTCCCGGAGGCCCAGCTGGACCGGTTCCTGCTCAAGCTCGTGCTCGACATCCCGCCGCGCGACGTCGAGGTGGAGGTGCTCTCGCGCCACGCCGCCGGCTTCGACCCGCGCGATCTCGACGCCGCGGGCGTGCGCCCCGTGCTCGACGCCGCTCGTCTGCGCGCCGCCCAGGCGTCGGCCCGGCGCGTCGGAGCCGGCCCCGACGTCCTCGGCTACATCGTCGACCTCGCCCGCGCCACCCGCGAGAGCCCGAGCGTCAAGCTCGGCACCAGCCCCCGCGGCTCGACCGCCCTGCTCGCGGCGTCCCGCGCCTGGGCCTGGCTCAACGGCTACGGCTCGATCACCCCCGACCACGTGCAGGCGATGGTCCTGCCCGTGCTGCGCCACCGCATCCAGCTGGAGCCGGAGGCGGAGCTCGAGGGCGTCCGCACCGAGGCCGTCCTGGGCGGGATCCTGCAGCAGGTCCGCGTCCCGGTCTGAGCCGTGCACCTCACCGGACGCAGCGTCCTCGTCCTCCTCGTCGGCCTGGTGCCGGTCGTCCTCCTGGGCGGCCGCCCCGAGGTCGCCTTCGCCGTGCTCGGCCTCTGGCTCCTGGCCTGGGCGGTCCTCGTCGGGATCGACGTCGCGGTCGCGGGCTCGCCCCGGGCCGTCGTGCTCGAGCGGCGGGTGCCGGACCGGGTGCGGCTCGGCGAGCGGGCCGAGGCGACCCTCCTGGTCACGAGCACCGGCCGCAGGAGGATCACGGGGGTCCTCCGCGACGCCTGGGAGCCTTCGGCCGGCGCCCTCGAGACCCGGTCGTCCCTGCGTCTGCCGCCGGGCGAGCGCCGCGCGGTGACCACGGTCCTGGAGCCGCTCCGCCGCGGCGAGCGCCGGGCACTCCACGTCACCATCCGCTCCCGCGGGCCGCTCGGGCTGGCCGGCCGCCAGGCGACGCGGGCCGCGCCGGCCGTCGTCCGGGTGCTGCCCGCCTTCCGCTCCCGTCGCCACCTGCCCTCGCGCCTGGCGCGGCTGCGCGAGCTGGAGGGGCGGACCAGTGTGATGATCCGCGGGCAGGGAACGGAGTTCGACAGCCTGCGCGAGTACGTCCGCGGCGACGACGTCCGCTCGCTCGACTGGCGGGCGACCGCGCGGCGCCGGGAGCCGGTCGTCCGCACCTGGCGCCCGGAGCGCGACCGGCGCGTGATCGTCGTGCTCGACACGGGCCGCACGTCCGCCGCCCGGATCGAGGACGAGCCGCGCCTGGACACGGCGATCGAGGCGTCACTCCTCCTGGCGGCCCTCGCGGCCTCGGCCGGCGACCGGGTCGACGTGCTCGCGTTCGACCGCACCCGGCGAGCCCGCGTGCACGGCGCGACCGGCACGGAGGTGCTGACCCGCGTCGTGGACGCCCTCGCCCCCGTGCAGCCCCAGCTCATCGAGACCGACTGGGCGGCGGTCCCCGCGCAGGTGCGCACCCTGGCCTCCCAGCGCTCGCTGGTGGTCCTCCTCACCGCGCTCGACTCGGTCGGCTCGGCGGAGGGGCTCCTCGCGGTGCTCCCGCAGCTCACCCGCGTGCACACAGTCGTGGTCGCCTGCGCGCTCGACCCCGAGCTGCAGCGGATGGCGGAGGACCGGAGCGACCGGGCCGCGGTCTACTCCGCCGCCGCCGCGGAGCGCTCGCTCGCGGACGTCGACCGGCTCTCGGCCGCCGTCCGCCGTCTCGGCGGGGACGTCGTGCTCGGCAGCCCCTCCGCTCTCCCGCCGGCGCTCGCGGACCGCTACCTCGCCCTCAAGGCGGCCGGACGGCTCTGACCTGCGAGAGAGGCCGTCGCCGCTCCCGGGAGCGCGACTCGACGGCCGTGCTCGTCCGGCTCGGCTCAGCCGGCCGCGATGCTCCGCGACCCCGCCTCGAACCGGTCGAGGTCGCCCGTCTCCCCCGCCCGCACCGCGCGCCCGCCGACGACGATCATGTAGAAGAGGAACGCGCCGAGGGCGAGCGCCCCGATCCCGATCTTGAGCCACCAGGGCCAGGGCGCCGGAGTGACGAACCCCTCGATCACGCCCGAGACGAGCAGCACGAAGACCAGGCCGATCGCCACCGTGAACAGGCTCCGCGCGTCCTCGGCGAGCGCCTGGCCGCGGGTGCGCGCGCCGGGAGCGATCCAGGCCCAGAAGATCCGCAGGCCCGCGGCCGCGGCGACGAACACGGCCGTCAGCTCGAGCTGGCCGTGCGGCGCGATGTAGAGGAAGAACGTGTCGCCCTCCCCCACGTGGAACATCACCGCGATCGACGTGCCGAGGTTCTGCGCGTTCTGCAGCAGGATGTACGGCACGTAGACGCCGGCGATCCCGAAGGCCACGCACTGCGCCGCGATCCAGGCGTTGTTGGTCCAGACCTGCCCGGCGAACGAGGCGGCGGGGTTCTCGGAGTAGTAGTCGATGAAGTCGCCCCGGGCGAAGCGCCGCAGCTCCTCGTCGTCGCCCAGCGCGGCGAGCAGGCGCGGGTCGCCGAGGATCCAGAGCGCGTAGAGCGTCGCCACCACCGCGGTCGCGAGGGCGACGGCGAGCGTCAGCCAGCGCAGCCGGTGCAGAGCGGCCGGGAGCGAGAGGACGACGAAGCGGGAGACCGCGGCGAGCGGCTCGTCTCGCGTGCCGGTCAGGCGTCCCCGAGCCCGCGAGAGCGAGACGGCGAGCCGCGTGCCGACGGCCGTCGATCCGGCGGTGGAGGAGATCGTGGCGAGGTCCGCGGATGCCGCCTGGTAGCGCTCGATCAGCTCGTCCGCCTCGGCTCCGGTCAGGCGGCGCCTGCGCGAGAGCTCGTCGAGGCGGGTCCACTGCGCAGTGCGGGCGGCCGAGAGAGCGTCGATGTCCATCTCCTGACAGGATAGCCAGGCACGCCGCCGAGGCCGAGCATCCGGGAGGAGCACCGTGGAGGAGCAGCGCACCGAGTTCGACGACGCCGACCTGGTCACCGGCGAGGCGATCGCGCTCGAGGTGCCCGTCACCTCGTTCGTGCTCCGCGCGGTCGGCGCGATCATCGACCTGATCGCGGAGCTCCTGCTCGCGCTGGGCCTGTTCCTGCTGGTCTCCTCCCTCTCCGGGGACGGCGGCCTGGACCCCGCCGCGTCGGCCGCCGTGGCGATCGCGGCCCTCGTCATCGCCGTGGTGATCGTGCCGGTCACCGTCGAGACGGCCAGTCGCGGCCGCTCGCTCGGGAAGCTCACCGTCGGCGCTCGCGTCGTCCGCGACGACGGCGGTTCCATCGGCTTCCGGCACGCCCTCGTGCGCGGCCTCACCGGTGTCCTCGAGATCCTGATGACCTTCGGCGGGCTCGCCGCGGTCGTCGGCCTCCTCTCGCGCCGATCGCGCCGTCTCGGCGACGTCCTCGCGGGCACGCACAGCCAGCTCGAGCGCGTTCCCCGCGCGGAGCCGCTGGTCGTCGAGATCCCGGAGCCGCTGCGGGGCTGGGCCGTCACGGCGGACACCGCGCGCCTCCCCGACGCCCTGGCGCGCCGACTGGCGCAGTTCCTCCGCCAGCGCCACGGCATGACGGAGCCCTCGCGCTCGCAGCTCGCCGCCGCGCTGGCCGACGAGACCGCCGTCCACGTCTCCCCGCTGCCCGCCGCGCCCGCGGAGGACTTCCTCCTCGCCGTGGCCGCACTCCGCCGGGCACGGGAGGAGCGCGCCCTGCTCCTGTCCGACCAGCGGCTCGAGCGGCTGGCCCCCGTGCTCTCGAGCACTCCGCGCGGCTTCCCCGAGCGGCCCTGACGCGCGCGGCAGCGGCCTAGGCGGGCCCCGCGCCGTAGCGGACGGTCTCCCAGCCGCGCGGAACGAGGAGCCGCCGGTCGTGCTCGGCGCAGAGGTCGTAGCCGTGCGGATCCGGCGCAGGACTCAGCGGCCCGACCGCCACCAGCGAGTCGCGGTAGTCGTAGGTCAGCGTGACGACGGCCTGCGCACGGCAGCCCGTCCGCGAGCAGTGCCGTCCGGTCATCGCCGCCCACAGTAGCAATAGGCTGGAGCCATGCCCCGTGCTCGTCGTTCCGCCGCTCGCCCGACGAGCGGGTCGCGCGGAGGCTCCCGCGACCGGCACGGCCGCGGTGCACGAGGGCCGATCACCGGTCCGCACCTCCCCCTGCTGCAGACCCGCTCCGACTTCTTCGAGGCGACGATCGGCTCGGCCTTCGACTACCTCCGCGGCACCTGGCCGGAGGAGCTCGCCGGCATCCGCGTCGACGTCGCGGCGACTCCCGACGTCGACCCCGACCGGCTGCAGGGCACCGGCATCGCCCGGTGGCGCGTCGACCACGCTGCGCGCCGCATCACGCTCTACCGCGTGCCGATCGAGCGCCTGGCGAAGCTGCACCGCCGCGACGAGTGGCACCAGCGCATGCTGATCGAGAGCTACGTGTTCCGCGCCGTCGCGGAGCTGCTCGGCCGCGACCCGTGGGACATCTCCCCGGACCGCTACCGGCACCCCTGAGGCGCCGACAGCTCTGAGGTGCCGGCACCGCCGAGGCGCCGCCGCCCCGCGTCTCAGTGCGAGTAGACCGTGATCGGCGAGGAGAGCGGTCCCGGCGGGACGATCGTGTACGAGGCGATCCGCCCGTCGCGCGCGATCGAGACCGAGGCCTGCACCGGCTGGGTGCTGCTGACGACCGCGCCGTCGCCGTCCAGCGGGGTCGCGAGAGCCGCGAACGGGCCGAGCTCGAGCGTGCGGGTGCCGCCCGGGGCCTCGATCTCCACCGAGGCGGTCGAGTCGCTGCCGTTGACCAGGTGCAGCCGCGCGTCGCCCTCGCCCGTGCCGGCGACGCCGAAGGGCGTCGTGGTCGCGGTGCCGGAGGCGAACCAGGCGAAGTCCGTGCCGGCCGAGCCGGTCGAGGTCGTCCGCCCCGCCGCGACGATCGGCTGATCGGCCCGCAGGACGATGCGGTAGGAGCCGTCCGCCAGGCCCGTGAGCGGGACCTCGCCGACGAGGCCGGCGGGGACGACGACCTGGGTGGAGGCGCCCGACCCGCTCGGGTCCTCGTTGGTGACCTCGACCGAGACCGTGCTGTCGGCGTCGCCGGGGGTGAGGATGCGCAGCACGGGGCTGCCCGCGCCACCGCTGCCGTCGTCGCTCGCGGTCTCGGCCGGAGGCGACGTGACGGTGAAGCCGGCGATCACGGCGAGCGTGTCCGGGCCGGCGGAGGGGCCGGTGGTCTCGACGCCCTCCGGGGTGAGGCCGGAGATGGCGCTGCTCTGCATGCTCGCGGCGATCTCGCCGCCGCGAGCGGTTACATGCACGACGGGCTGGACGACCCCGGGGGCGAGCCCCGCGAGCGGGAGCGCGCGGACCGCTCCGGCCGGAACGACGATGCCCGTGGCGCCGGTGGCCTGGACGGTGCCGGTCTCGGAGAAGAGCGTGAGGTCGACGGTGGAGGCGACCTCGCTCGGGTTCGCCAGGATCAGCACGGAGGTGCGCCCGACGTCGGTCGAGCCGGCCACGAGCCAGCTGTCGGCCGAGGGCTCGGCGCAGGCGCGGGCCGACAGTCCGGAGAGGGTGTCCGTGCCGATGGCCTGGACGGTGGCTCCGCCGGGCGCGGGGTCGGAGCCCGCGGGCACGCTCAGACCGGTGATGCCGGTGCCCGGTGCGGCGACGTCGTCCTCGTCGAGGACCGTGGGGTCCGAGGTGGAGCCCTCGGGCCGGACCGCGGTCGCCGCGCCGTCGAGGGCGCGCAGCTGCTCCGGCTCTCCGGCGTCGATCAGATCGCCGCCGCAGACCAGCGAGCTGTCGGCCGCGACGGGCGTCACGACGACGCCCTCCGCGGCGCTCGAGACCAGGGGGGACGGGAGGAGCTGGGGCACGACCACGGCGGCCGCGGCGATCACGACTCCGGCCGCGCCCACCGCACCGCGCAGGGCCGTCCGGCGCCGACGGGCGGCCGAGGGTGCGCGATCGGGCGTCGAGGCCGCGGTGCGATCGGCGCGGCGCTCCGCGCGGGAGCGGCGGGCGGAGGACTCGGGCATCTGCTTCTCCTGGTCGGCGGGGTCAGACATCGTCGTTCCCGTCGTCGAACTGGCCGGTGGCCTCGCCCGGCTCGTCGTCGATCCCGGCGACCGCGCCGCTGGAGCGGCCCCGCTCGAGGGAGAGCCCGGTGGGCACCGCCAGCAGGAGGGCGACGACGAAGACGAGGAGGAGGGCGATCGTGTAGGCGATCCCGAAGGGTCCGACCACGCCGGACGGCGCGGCCTCGGTGCGGGTCCCCTCCGTGTCGACGGCCGTCCAGAGGAGCCCGTAGCGGGTGTCGCCGACGGCCGAGAACGCCGCGTTGCCGTCGAGGGAGACGGCCGCCCGCGCGCGCACGGCGGCGGCCGCGTCGCCGACCTGGGTGCCGGCCGGCTCGGTCAGCACGACGAAGCGCACGCCGAGGCTCTCGAGCGCGGAGGGGACGTCGTAGCCCGTCCGCGAGACGAGGTTGCCCGCCAGCTCGTCGATCGCGTCCGCGCTCTCGGCGCCGGTGTTCGCGAGGGTCGACTGCTGGTCGAGGGTCGCGCCCGCTCCGCGCTCCAGCCGGGCGAGGACGCCGCCGTCCGCCTGCGGGACGAGCACGATCGTGCCCACCCGCGGGTCGTTCCGGGCCTCGGCCGCCACGTAGGCGGGGAGCGAGCGGTCCGACGTGGTCGACACGGACGTGCCGGCGCCGGTCGGGAAGGCCACCGCGAGCGGACCGACCAGTGCTGCTGCCGCGGCCGTGACGACGAGCGCCGGCACCACGCGCACCGAGCGCACGGCGGCGAGCGAGAGCGACGCGCCGATCACCAGGCCGAGCCAGTAGAGGCTGAGACCGGTGCCGCTCCAGACGGAGACCGCCTCGGAGCCGGTGGTCGCGACCTGCACGCCCTGGGCGAGCGAGGCCGTCACGAGACCCGCCGCCGCGACGCCGACTCCGCCGAGGGCCGAGAGGTTGTTCGGGAGGAGGAGGGCGGCCAGCGCCGCGACGATCAGCGGCACGACGAGCACGGCCGTGACCAGCGGGGCCGCGTAGGCGCCGATCCCCAGACCGCCGAGGAACGCGAGCCATCCGTCGGGCAGACCGGCCGGGAAGCCGGCGAGCAGCGCGACGAGGTCCGACTGCGCGGAGGGCAGCGGGACGCCCGGATCCGCGAGGACGCCGAGCCAGTCGCCCCGCGGTGCGCGGGCGACCACCAGCGGGAAGAGCAGGACGGCCGCGGGGATCGGCAGGCCGAGGAAGCGGCCGATCCGCCGCCCCGAGGTGGCGACGACGACGAGCCAGATCACCAGGAGCGGCACGGCCAGCACCGGCGCGCACGCGACGACGGCCGCAGCCAGGATCGAGGCGCTCGCGGAGGCGGACCAGGAGCGGTACGCGCCGAACCCGGCGAAGAAGAGCCAGGGAAGCAGCACGTGCACCAGCAGCGGGGCGGGGCGCCCGTCGGCCTGCGCGGCGAAGAAGGCGGGAGCGAGGATGTAGACGAGGGCTCCGGCGGCGCGGGCGGTCGCGCGCGGGGTGAGCCGGGCGATCATCAGCCAGGCGCCGAGGGCGGCAGCGGGGAGCGCGACGAGGTAGAGCAGCACCATCGAGTAGCTGGGCGACCAGAAGGTCAGCGAGCCGAGCACGGCGAGGACGGAGGCGAACGGGTCCGCCGCGCCGATGAACCCCGAGCCGAGGTCGCGCCAGCCGTAGGCCGCGTTGCGCCACAGCTCGCCGACAGTCGGCGAGAGCGTCAGCAGACCACCGCCGCTGAGCGCGGGAGCAGCGAGGAGCGGCGTGTAGATCACCAGGCCGGCGAGCGCGGCGACGAGGACGACCCACACTCCCCCGCCCTGGAAGAAGTGCAGCGGATGGCGGTCCCGCCCGGCCTGCACGCGCACGGCGTCGTGGCGCACCGAGCGCAGCTGCCGCACCACGTCCAGCGGGATGCGCAGCGGCGCGACGGCCTTCCAGCCCACGTTCTTCGACGAGCGCAGCACCGTGCGGGCCCGCAGCACCTTCGTCCCCCCGAAGGCGACGACGAGGGCCGCGAGCAGCTCTCCTCCGACCAGCCCGGGCTGCTTGCGCAGCAGGCGCACGACCGCGCGGCCGATCGCCAGGGGGACGAGCGAGAGCCAGTGCAGGAGGAGGAGCGCGACGGGCGCGTAGGCGAGCCGGCGGTGCAGCTGCGCGGTGCGGTGCTGGCGCGCGCGGCGCCGCTCCCCGCTGTCGATGCGGCGGCCGTCGGGGCGCTGCAGCCCGATGCGGGCGGTGGTGACGCGGGCGTCCGGCACGCGGCTGACCCGGTGCCCGGCGAGCCGGGTGCGGATCGAGAAGTCGAGCGCGTCGTCGACGACCGGCAGGCCGGGGTCGAAGCCGCCGAGCTCCTCCCAGAGGGAGTGGCGCACGAGCATGCCGCCGGCGGCGACGGCCAGGACGTCGGGCGTGGAGTCGTGCTGGCCCTGGTCGAGCTCGTCCTCGACGAGGTGGACGGTCGTGCCGTGCTTGGTGATCGACTCGCCGTAGCTGCGGATGTAGCCGGAGCGCGTCCAGTCCATGATCTTGGGCCCGGCGACCGCGACGGAGGGGGCGACCTCGACGGCTCCCAGCAGCGCCGCGAGGGCGCCGGGCTCGGGGGCGGAGTCCTGCGCGAGCAGCCACAGCCACTCGTCCTCTCCGGCCGGCGGCTGCATCACGCGGACCGCGCGGGCCACGGCCTGGCCGAAGGGGAGGTGCTCGGCGACCTGCACGAGCTGCGTCGGACCCCAGGACGCGAGGAGCTCGTCGGTCGTGTCCTTCGAGCCTCCGTCGACGAACACCGTCGCGTCGGGCTGACGGGTCTGCGCCCGCAGAGCCGCGAGGGTTCGTTCCAGATAGGCCGCGCCGTTGCGCGCGACGAGGACGGCGGTGACTCGTGGATACATCGCGGACCACCCTAAGCGATGCCGCCGCGCCGCCCGCCTGCGGCTCGCCGCCCCGTCGGTCGGGTCGCGGCGAGGAGGGGACTAGGCCCGGCGGCGCAGCTTCCGGCGCTCGCGCTCGGAGAGGCCGCCCCAGATGCCGAACCGCTCGTCGTTCTCGAGCGCGTACTCGAGGCACTGGGCCCGGACCTCGCACGAGGTGCAGATCTTCTTGGCGTCGCGGGTCGAGCCGCCCTTCTCGGGGAAGAAGGCCTCGGGATCGGTCTGCGCGCACAGCGAGTCGACCTGCCAGGAGAGCGCGCCCCCCGGCGCCTCGGTCGCGGTGTCGATCCCGGGTCGGACTCCGGGCACGCCCAGACGGACCGGATCGACGAACCAGTCCTCGGGGACTCCGGAGTGCTGTTCCGGAAGCGTCATGCCGTCTCCTACCCCGCCTGCGAACCGATGATCGGCGGCCGCTCCTCCCGGAGCCGCTGCCTAGGTAATTACAGCGGTGTCATTCGCTCAGGTCAAGTCGCGGACCATAAACCCTCAACCCGCCGTGGAGGGTTCACGACACACCGGCGTGTCGCGAACGTGAGATCCGATCAGGCGGTCGCGGCGCTCCGTGCGCGCCAGGCGCTCTCCACCATCTCGGCGACCGTGTGCCGCATCTCCCAGCCCAGGTCGCGGGCCGCTGTCGCGCCGGAGGCGACGATGCGGGGCGGATCGCCCGGCCGCCGCGGGGCGACCTCGGGCGTGAAGGCGATGCCGGTGCTGTCGGCGATCGCGCGCATGATCTCCCCGACGGAGGCCCCGGATCCGCTGCCCAGGTTGTAGACCGGGTCGATCGGCTCGCCGGAGGCCAGGCGGCGCGCCGCGGCGACGTGCGCGAGCGCCAGGTCGGCGACGTGGATGTAGTCGCGGACGCAGGTGCCGTCCGGTGTCGGGTAGTCGTCGCCGTTGATCCGGGGCGTGCGGCCGTCCAGCAGCGCCTCGAAGACGAGGGGGAAGAGATTGTGGGGGCTGGTGTCGTAGACGTCCGGGTAGCCGGACCCGACGACGTTGAAGTAGCGCAGGGAGGCGTGCCGGACGCCGTGCGCCCGCCCCGCGTCCGCGAGCAGCCACTCGCCGATCAGCTTCGACTCGCCGTAGGGCGACTCCGGGCTCTTGGGGGTGTCCTCGGTGACGATCTCGACGTCGACCGCGCCGTAGACGGCAGCGCTCGAGGAGAAGACGATCGAGGAGACCCCGGCGCGCTCCATCGCCGCCAGCACGCGCATGGTGCCGGTGACGTTCTGCTCGTAGGTGTGCAGGGGGCGCTGCACCGAGACTCCGGCGTACTTGAACCCGGCGACGTGGACGACGCCCTCGATGTCGTGCTCGGCGAGCACGCGGTCGAGCAGGGCCTCGTCGAGGATCGAGCCCTGGTGGAACGGGACGCCCTCGGGCACGAACGACGCGTGCCCCGAGGAGAGGTCGTCGAGGACGACGGGGTCGATGCCCTGCTCCGAGAACGCGCGCACCACGTGCGCCCCGATGTATCCGGCTCCCCCGGTGACCAGCCATGCCATGTGGATCCTCCTCGGTGCGGGCCCGCGACTCCGCGCGCCGGAAGACACCCTAGCGGCGGGGATCGACGGCGTGGATAGGCCGGATGACGACGGGTGGCGATATCCTGCCGCCGTGCTCCGCTCCGTCGCCCTCCTCGCCCTGCCCGGGCTCGCGCCGTTCGAGTTCGGGGTCGTCTGCGAGGTGTTCGGGATCGACCGCGGCACCGACGGAGGTCCCGCCCTCGACTTCCGGATCGCTACTCCCGATCCGGGCCCCGTCCGGACGAGCCTCGGATTCGACCTGCTGATCGCCGATGGTCTCGACGCGGCCCGGGACGCGGACCTGATCGCCGTCCCCGCCCACGGCCGCGGGCCCGCCGACGAGCGGGTCCTCGACCTCCTCCGCGAGGCTCACGAGCGCGGCGCGTGGATCCTCAGCGTCTGCAGCGGGGCCTTCACCCTGGCGCAGGCGGGCCTGCTCGACGGCCGGCGCGCGACCACCCACTGGATGCACGCCGCGGAGCTCGCCCGGCGCTTCCCCTCCGTCACGGTGGACCCCGAGGTCCTCTACGTGCAGGAGGGGCGCATCGTGACGAGCGCGGGCACCGCGGCCGGCATCGACGCGGCGCTGCACGTGGTGCGCGAGGAGCTGGGCGCGACGGCGGCGAGCGTCGTCGCCCGGCGGATGGTCGTGCCCCCGCAGCGCCACGGCGGGCAGGCGCAGTACCTGCGGACCCCCGTTCCCGAGGCGCGCGCGGACTCGCTGGCCGAGGTCACCGAGTGGATGCTGGAGCACCTCGACGAGGACCTCTCGATCGAGGCGCTGGCCCGTCGCGCCCTGATGGCCCCCCGCACCTTCGCGCGCCGCTTCCGGGCCGACCTCGGCACGACTCCGCTCGCCTGGCTCACCCGCCAGCGCCTCCTCCGGGCGCAGGTGCTGCTGGAGGAGACGGAGCTGACCCTCAAGGCGGTCGCCGCGCGGGTCGGCTTCGGCACGGCCGCGGTGATGCGCCACCACTTCACGCGCGTCCTGCGGACCACGCCGGCGGCCTACCGCCGCACGTTCGCCGCCTGAGCGGCCGGGTCGTTGGAGGGGTCAGACCGTCGCGACGAAGAGCGTGCCCCGTCCGGTGACGGCGAGAGCGCCCTCCGACGGGGTCACGAACACGCTGCCGCCGCGCTCGACGCGGACCGAGCCCTCGGCGCCCTCGAGCGAGAGCGAGCCCTCGGTCGCGATCGCGATGGCGGGCCCGTGCAGGGCGACGCGGGCCGGCTCCTCCGACGCCGGCTGCACGACGGCGAGCACGAAGTCGGGGACGTCCGGACGGTAGACGCGCACGCCCGGCCCGGCCTGCTCGGCCGGGAGGTAGGGCACGGGCAGCGGCGAGAACTCGAGCACGCTCACCAGCTCGGGCACGTCGATGTGCTTGGGCGTGAGGCCCCCGCGCAGCACGTTGTCGGAGGCGGCCATCAGCTCCACGCCCGTGCCCGCGAGGTAGGCGTGGATGTTGCCGGCGGGCAGGTAGAGCACCTCGCCGCGGGCGAGGCGGACGCGGTTGAGCAGGAGCGAGAGCACGATGCCGGGGTCGCCCGGGTAGCTCTCGGCCAGGTCCCGGACCGTGGTCGTCTCGAGGCGGTCGTCGCCCGTGGACGCCGCGACGACCGCGGACACCAGCGCGGCGACCTCGGCGCGGTCGCCGTCGGCGAGCAGCCACGACACGGCGCCGCGGAGGACCTCCGAGGGCTCGCCCTCGAGCGTCCGGGCGAACCGCGCGATCGCGGCCGCCTCCTCCGCCGGGGCGCGCCCGGCCAGCTCGGCGAGCAGCGCCCGGGCGTCCGCCGGCTCGCGGAAGCCGCAGAGCGCGTCGAAGCTCTCGCTGAGCGCGTAGATCAGCTCGGGCTTGTGGAACGGGTCCTTGTAGTTGCGATCGGCGGCGTCGCGCGGGATGCCGGCCTCCTCCTCCTCGACGAACCGGCGCCGGGCCCGCTCGGACGAGGGGTGGGCCTGGAGCGACAGCGGCCCGCCCGCGGCGAGGATCTTGAGCAGGAACGGCAGACGGGGAGCGCCCGAGACCGGATCGACCGACCCCTCCACTCCGGCGAGCGCCGCCTCGGGGTGCTCGCCGATCCACTCGGCGAGCGTGCCGGCGCCGACCGAGGCGGGGTCGAGGACGCGCGCGGGCGAGCCCGGGTGCGCGCCGAGCCAGAGCTCGGCCTCGGGAGCGCCGGAGGGCGCGGTGCCGAGGACCTCCGAGATGCCGGTGAGCGAGCCCCAGGCGTAGTCGCGGGGGGTGTTGCCGATCGGGATGAACACGGGAGCGCTGGCCTTCCGTCCGAGGGGTGGGTCCGAGCCGCTCAGCCGGACGCGCCGGGGCCGCTCCGCTGCGACGCTAGCAGGATCCACAACGCGGGCCCGGGAGGAGGGCCCGCCTGTTGGTGCTCTCCGCCAGAGGACGCGGCACTCGCAGGCGCGCTTCGTACGCTGGGAGTCGCAGCACTGTCGCCGTCGGAGCGGTCGCCGTGCCGCATCCGACGAGCGAGGGAGCACAGAGCATGGACAGCACGACCTTCGAGACCCTGGGGGCCGACTTCTACGGGTTCGAGGCGGCGCTCACGCCCGCCGAGAAGGAGCTGCTGGTCGGCGTCCGCGCGTTCCTCGAGGAGCAGGTGCGGCCGATCGCCGACGAGTACTGGGAGCGCGCGGAGTTCCCGCGGCAGCTGATCCCCGCGATCCACGCCACCGGCGTCATCGGCCTCTCCTGGCCCGAGACCCGCGCGATCGAGAACTCCGCCGTGTTCCGCGGCTGGGTGGCGCTCGAGCTGGGCCGGGTGGACGCGGGCATCGCGACCTACGTGGGCGTGCAGAACGGCCTGGTGATGGGAACGGTCGGCGTCGCCGGCTCCGAGGAGCAGCGCGCCGAGTGGCTGCCGAAGCTCGCCTCGGGCGAGGTCGTCGGCGCCTTCGGGCTCACCGAGCCGCACTCCGGCTCCGACTCCGCCCAGGGCCTGCGCACCACCGCCCGCCGGGACGGCGACGACTGGATCCTCGACGGCGAGAAGCGCTGGATCGGCAACGCGACCTTCAGCGACGTGACCGTGATCTGGGCGAAGGACGCGGAGGACGGCCAGGTGAAGGGCTTCCTCGTCCCCACCTCGACGCCGGGCTACCGCGCCACCGCCATCGCGCGCAAGCAGAGCCTGCGCACGGTGCAGAACGCCGACATCGTGCTCGAGGGCGTCCGCGTCCCGGAGTCGCTGCGCCTGCAGGGCGCGAACTCGTTCCGCGACACCGCGAAGGTGCTCCGGCTCACCCGCGCCGAGGTCGCCTGGCAGGCCATCGGCGTCGCGATCGGCGCCTACGACGCGGCGCTGCGCTACGCGAAGGAGCGCGTGCAGTTCGGCAAGCCGCTCGTCGGGCACCAGCTGGTGCAGGACCTCCTGGTCAAGAGCATCGGCAACATCACGGCCAGCATCGCCCTGGCGACCCGCGTGTCCGAGATGCTCGACGCCGGCGAGCAGCGCGACGAGCACTCCGCCCTCGCGAAGGCCTACGCGACGGCCCGGATGCGCGAGACCGTCGCCTGGTGCCGCGAGGTGATGGGCGGCAACGGCATCGTCCTCGACTACGGCGTCGCCCGCTTCTTCGCCGACGCGGAGGCCCTCTACTCCTACGAGGGCACCCGCGAGATGAACACGCTGATCGTCGGCCGCTCGATCACCGGCACCGCCGCGTTCGTCTGAGCCTCCCGTCCAAGCCGTCTTCCCCGAGTGGACGCCCCGGCCGGGGAGCGAGCGGCGGCGCGCCCGGCACGCCGCCGCGCCGCCCCCGCTCCCTAGACTGGTCGCCATGATCCGACGCGCCGCCCCCGCCGCTCCCCGAGCGCTCGCGGTGGCGGTGCTGGCCGTGCTGCTGGCCGGCCAGTCGCTGCGGAACCTCGCCGGATGGTGGGGCTGGGGCGTCGTCGTCGCGCTGCTCCTGGGCGCCTCGATCGCCGTGCTCGTCCGCGCCCGCCCCCGCCCGCGCTGGGCCCGCACGCCGAAGTCGCTGGTCCTCTTCCTCGGGCTCGCGGTGCTCTCGCTGCTGTGGTCCGCCTATCCGGGAGCGAGCGCGATCGGCGTCACGGCGCAGCTCGCGACGACGCTCGGCGGCGTCGTCCTCGCCATCACGCTGAGCAGCCGGGAACTGCTCACGGCTCTCGGACGGGCCCTGCGCCTCTCCGTCGCCCTCTCGCTCCTCTTCGAGCTCGTGATCGCGGTCGTCGTGCGGCAGCCCGTCCTGCCGTTCGGCGTCGAGCCTCCCGCCGACGGACCGACGCCCGACGCCTTCTACTGGTCGCAGGCAGCCCTCTTCACCGGCGAGCCCGTCCAGGGGATCGTCGGCAACCGCAACCTCCTCGGCTTCCTCGCCCTGCTCGGCCTGATCGTGATCGCGATCGAGCTGGCGGCCCACTCGGTCCGGCGCCGCTGGGGAGCGGTCTGGGTCGCCCTGTTCGTCACGACCCTCCTGCTCACCCGCTCGGCCACCGTCCTGCTCTGCCTCGTCGCCGTCGTCCTCGCGGCCGCGTTCGCGCTCTGGGCTCGCCGGAGGGGCGAGTCCCGCCGCCGTCCTGTCTACCTGACCGCCGCGGGGCTGGCGGTGGCCGCCGTCGCCGGAGGCGCCGCGGGCTGGGGCGCCCTCCTCGGCCTGCTCGGCAAGAGCGAGGACGCCACGGGCCGCCTCGACATCTGGGACTCGGTGATCGCGCTCACGCTGCAGCGCCCGGTCCTCGGCTGGGGCTGGGTCAGCTACTGGGCTCCCTGGGCCGCCCCGTTCGACACCCTCGCCGAGCGCAAGGGCGTGCTCTACCTGCAGGCCCACGACGCCTGGCTCGACGTCGCCCTCCAGCTCGGAGCGGTCGGCCTCGTCCTCTTCGCGGCGCTCGCCGTCTCGACGCTGTGGCGCTCCTGGTTCCGCGCGGTCGACCGCCCGCGGCGCGACGCGACCTCGACCCTCCCCTACACGGCCGTCAGCCTCGCTCCGCTGCTGATCGTGGTCGCCCTCCTGGCGCAGTCGCTGTTCGAGAGCCGGATCCTGATCGAGGGAGGCTGGCTGCTCCTCGTCCTCTTCGCGGTGCAGACCAAGCGGCCGGCGACCGAGACGCCCGAGGTCCTCGCCGCGACCCCGCTCCCCCTCGCCGACGCCTCCCCGAGGCGATGAGGCCCCGCCGCCCCTCGCTCCCCGCCTCCGTCGCCGACGCGACGGCGTCCCCGCAGTTCGCGGCGGCCCTCGCGCAGACCACTCTCGTCACCGTCCTCTGCGCCCCGGCGGTCCGCGGGCTCCTCGGCTGGCCCGGCTACATCGCCGCTGTCGCCACGCTCACCGCCCTCGCGGCGGTCATGCTCGTCCTGCGGCGCGGGCGGCTCGACTGGGAGGGCCTGCTGCCCACGAGCATCCTGGTGTTCCTCGGCTGGATCGCGCTCAGCGTGCTGTGGAGCGACTACACCTGGGCCACGGTCTCGAGCGTCGTCTACCAGTTCGCCCTGGCGTTCCTGGCGATCGCGATCGGCCTGACGCGCGACATCATCCAGATCATCCGCTCGGTCGGCGACGTGCTGCGGGTCGTGCTGATCGCCTCGCTCGCCGTGGAGGTGCTCTCGGGGGTGCTGATCGACCAGCCGCTGCGCTTCCTCGGCGTGGAGGGCCTGCTCGCGGTCGGCGGGCCGATCCAGGGACTCGTCGGCACGCGCAACCAGCTCGGGCTGGTCTGCCTGCTGGCGATCGTGACGTTCTCGGTGGAGCTGATGACCCGCTCCGTCGCCCGCGGGCCGGCCGTCGCCTCGATCGCCCTCGCCGCGGTCACCCTCCTCTTCACGCGCTCCGCCGTGAGCGCGGGCGTGCTCGCCGTGGCCGTCGTCGTCGCCCTCGCTCTGCGCTGGGTGCGCCACGGCGACGGCACCCACCGCCGTCGGCGGCAGTTCGCGGTGCTCGGCGTCGCCGCCGCGGCCTCCCTCACCGTGTGGCTCCTGCGCTACCGGGTGATCGAGCTGCTGAACGCGGGCAGCGAGTTCGAGTTCCGGCTGCGGCTCTGGCAGCAGGTCTGGCGCTTCACGGACCTCGCTCCGATCGTCGGCTGGGGCTGGGTGGGCTACTGGCGGCCCGACCTCTACCCCTTCACCGCCATCGACTACCTCTCGGGCCGCCCGCACTCGTCGAGCCTCAACGCGCTCTTCGACGTGGCCCTGCAGGTCGGCGCGGTCGGGGTGGTCCTCTTCGTCGTGCTGATCGGCCTCGCGCTCTGGCGCTCCTGGCTGATCGCCTCCGAGCGCAAGGCGGTCGTGCACGTCTGGCCGGTGCTGGTGCTGACCGTGCTGATGGTCACCGCGCTGGCCGAGAGCTCGATCCTGCTCGACGCCGGCTGGCTGCTCGTGGTGCTCTGCGCGATGCGCGCGGCCCAGGGACTGAGCTGGCGCCGGCTCCTGCACCCGCGGGACTGACCGGACTCCTCAGCGCCCGCGCCGCCGCGCCACCTGGCGGAGCACGGCGAGGTGCTCCTCCCGGCAGCGCTCCCAGCTGAAGGACCGGGCGCGCTCGACGCCGAGCGGGCCGAGCTCGCCTGTCCGCTCGATCGCCTCGAGGATCCCGTCCGCGATCGAGCGCGGCTCGAGCGGATCGACGTAGACCGCGGCGTCCCCGCAGATCTCCGGGAGCGAGCCCGCGTCGGACGCGGCGACCGGGCATCCCGACGCCATCGCCTCGATGGGAGGGAGGCCGAAGCCCTCGTAGAGGCTCGGGAACGCCAGCACCGCGGCTCGGCGGTAGAGGTCGGCGAGCTCCTCCGGAGTGACGTGGCCGCACCACTCGACGAAGTCCGGCAGCGGGCCGAGGCGGTCCAGATCTCCTCCTGTCAGCACGAGGCGGAGGGCGTGCCCCTCCTCCCGCAGCAGGCGCACCGCCTCGAACAGGCGGGCGTGGTTCTTGTGCGGCCAGGCGCGCGCCGGGTAGAAGACGAAGTCCTCGCGTGTGCCCAGATTCGCGACGAAGCGCCGGGTGTCCACGCCGAGATGCGACACGTGGATCCGCTCCTCCGGGATGCCCAGCAGCTCGACGATCCGCCCCTTGGTGAAGGCGCTGATGGTGATGACCGCGTCGGCGCGGCGAGCGGTCGCCTCGTAGGCGAGCCGGCGGAAGACGCGCTCGACGCGGGGGAAGAGGTGCGGGAGGTCGCGGTGCTGCAGATCGAACAGCATCTGCACGTGCCCCTGCCGCCGCGACGGCCACGGGAGCGGGACCGTGAACGGGAAGTAGAGCACCGCCTCCCGGCCGAGGCGCCGGCGCAGGCGCGGCGTGCGCAGGAGGGCCTGGAGCATCCCCACGGCCCGGCGGCGGTGGCCCGCCCCGCTGACGACCCCCTCGGCCACGACCTCGGGCACGCCCTCGCTGAAGCCGCGCGCGTTCTCGGGGACGAGCACCTGCACGGCGGGTCCCTCCTCCCCCGGCCGCGGCGCCAGGAGGCGCGTGAGCGCGCGCGCGTAGGTCTCGCCGCCGCCCATCCCGCCCGGGTCGACGGTGAGCACGGCGAGCGTGACGGGGCGGAGTTCCGGCATGGCGTCCAATCGGTCCGAAGCCCGGCCAGGATACCGGCGGGCCGCACCGCTCCCGGCGCCCGGCCGTGCCCGTGGGTAGTATGTGTCCCGCTGTCATCGACCCCGACGAATTGGACCACCACGTGCCCCGCGCTTTGATCACCGGAATCACCGGCCAGGACGGCCTCTACCTCGCCGAGCTCCTCCTCTCGAAGGGCTACGAGGTCTTCGGGCTCGTCCGCGGGCAGAACAACCCCAAGTACGAGCTGGTCCGCCGCACCGTGCCCGAGGTGACCCTGCTCACCGGCGACCTGACCGACGTGTCGAGCCTCGTGCGTGTGCTCGCCGCCGCCCAGCCCGACGAGGTCTACAATCTCGGTGCGATCTCGTTCGTCGCCTACTCGTGGGAGAACGCGTCGCTCACCACCGATGTGACCGGCAAGGGCGTCCTCAACATCCTCGAGGCGACCCGCCTCTACGCCGGCTCCGACATGTCGCGCGTGAAGTTCTACCAGGCCTCCTCCTCCGAGATGTTCGGCAAGGTCCAGCAGGTCCCGCAGAGCGAGGAGACGCTGCTCTGGCCGCGCTCGCCCTACGGCGTGGCCAAGGTCTTCGGCCACTACATGACGATCAACTACCGCGAGTCGTACGGCATGCACGCCTCCTCCGGCATCCTCTTCAACCACGAGTCGCCCCGCCGCGGCCCGGAGTTCGTCACCCGCAAGATCAGCCTCGCGGTCGCCCGCATCAAGCTCGGCCTCCAGGAGACGCTGGAGCTCGGGAACCTCGACGCGAAGCGCGACTGGGGCTTCGCCGGCGACTACGTCGACGCGATGTGGCGCATGCTGCAGCAGCCCGAGGGCGACGACTACGTGGTCGCGACCGGCGAGACCCACGAGATCCGCGAGTACCTCGACATCGCCTTCAACCACGTCGGCATCGAGGACTGGACCCCGTACGTGACCCAGAACCCCGCGTTCATGCGTCCCGCCGAGGTGGACCTGCTGATCGGCGACCCGGCGAAGGCGCGCGACGTCCTCGGCTGGGAGCCGAAGGTCTCGTTCCCCGAGCTCGTGGCGATGATGGTCGAGAACGACCTCGCCGAGCAGTCCGCGCTGATCAAGTAGTCATGCCTGCCGCTCTCGTCACCGGAGCGAGCGGTCAGGACGGGGGCTACCTCGTCGAGCGCCTGCTCGCCGACGGCTGGGAGGTCTTCGCGCTCGTGCGCGGGACCGACGACGCCGCTCTTCCCGCCGCCGTCCGCCCCTTCGAGGGCGACCTCCGCGACGCCTCCGGCCTCGGCCGTATCGTCGCGGAGGCGCAGCCGGACACGGTCTTCCACCTCGCCGGCCTCTCCTCCGTCGCGCTCTCGTGGAAGGAGCCCGTGCTCACGGCCGAAGTGACCGGCACCGCGGTCGCCGCGCTCCTGGAGGCCTCGCTGACGCTCCAGGAGTCGGCGGGCCGGGAGGTCCGCTTCGTCCAGGCCTCCTCCTCCGAGATCTTCGGGGCCGCGACCGAGAACCCGCAGACCGAGCGGACCCCGATCCGCCCGGTCTCGCCTTACGGAGCCGCGAAGGCGTTCGCGCACCACCTCGTCGCGGTCTACCGCGGCCGAGGGCTCCACGCCTCGTCCGGCATCCTCTACAACCACGAGTCGCCGCGTCGGCCGCTCGGCTTCGTCACCCGCAAGATCACCGCCGGAGTCGCGGCGATCGCGACGGGCGCCGAGTCGGAGCTCTCGCTCGGCAATCTCGACGCGCGCCGCGACTGGGGCTGGGCTCCCGACTACGTGGACGCCCTCGTGCGCGCCTCGCGCGCCGAGGAGGCGGGCGACTACGTCGTGGCGACCGGAGTCGCGCACTCGGTCCGCGACTTCGTCCGTGCCGCCTTCACCGCGGCCGGCATCGACGACTGGGAGCAGCGGGTCACGATCGACCCGCGGTTCGCGCGCCCCGTGGACGCCCCCGAGATGCGCGGGGACGCCTCCCGGGCCCGCGAAGTGCTCGGCTGGGCGCCGACCGTCGGCTTCGAGGAGATCGTCGCCCGCATGGTCGAGAACGACCTCGAGCTGGCGCGCCGCTCCCGCTGAGCCGCGCGCACCGCGTGCAGAAGGCCCCCGCTCCTGGAGCGGGGGCCTTCTGCACGCGGTGGATCAAGGACGCCTAGGCGGTCGCGTCCGACTGCTCGGCCCGGGCCCGCTCGTCGACGCCCTCGCCCTCGACGAGGTACGACCAGACGCGGGCGGCGTACTCGTCCCAGGTGCCGCCGTCGATCGCGAGCGCCTCCGCCGAGAGCCGCGCGTGCAGCTCGTCGTCGGTCAGCAGCCGCTCGAGGGCCGCGGCGATGTCGTCGTCGTCGTGCGGATCGACGAACAGTGCGCCGCCCGAGGCGGAGACCTCGTGCATGCTGCCGAATCCGGAGGTCACGACCGGGGTGCCGACCGAGATCGACTCCACGATCGGGAGACCGTAGCCCTCGTTGATCGAGGGGAACACGGTGCACCGGGCCAGGCGGTAGGCGCTCCAGAGCAGCGCGTCGGTGATCTTGGAGAGCGAGCGGACCGGACGGCCCTGGCCCTCGAGGACCTCGAGTCGGTACTCGAACTCGGCGCTGCTCCAGGCGTTGCCGCCGATGAAGACCAGGCTGAAGCGCACGCCCCGGCGCCAGAGCAGCTCGGCGGCCTGGAGCACCGCCAGGTGGTTCTTCCGCGGCTCGTGGCTGCCGACGCAGACGACGAGCGGGAGGTCACCGGTCACCAGCGAGCGCGCGGCGGTGGCCAGCTCCTCGTCCGAGACGCTCTCCGGCTGCGAGGGCAGCAGGATCGGCCGGATGTCCGGCCCCTGCATCCCGACGCTGCCGAGCATGTGGCGCCAGCCGGAGTACTCGGTCGCGGCCGCCTCGGAGATGGTCGCGATGCGGTCCATGTGCGACACGGCGACGAGCGTGCGCGAGAAGGCGGCACTGATGCCGGTGCTCGCCGTCTCGGCGGTGGTGACAGGCACGCAGTCGAAGCCGATGGTGCCCGTGCGGTTGCCGCTGAACTCGGCCAGAGCGGAGACGCGCGACGTCCGCTCGTCCTCCACGGCGAGCTCGGGCAGGAGGTAGGTGCCCTGCCACGGGACGATCACGCGGGAGCGGTCCTCCGCGGCGTCGGGCACGTCGCCCGAGACGGCGTTCCGGCTCTGCTCCGGGGTGAGCATGACGAGCGACTCGTGGGTCGAGTCCCAGCCGGCGAGCAGGATCTCGTGGTCGCGCGTCCAGCGGACGAGGCTCTGGCGCACCACGCGCTGGATGCCCGTGGCCAGTCCCGTGCGCGCGGTGTGGTGAACGTCGACGACGACCGCGCCGACGACCACCTCGACCTCGGGGTGGTGGAAGCGGGCGAAGACCCGGTTCGAGGCGATGGTGGACGCGGCGTGGGTGAGCAGACCGGCGGTGCCGTCCAGCCGGGCCCGGCGGCGGCCGTCGACGACGTCCTCCCGGCGCGGGAGCGTGCCGCGGAGGACGGCGAGCACCAGCCAGACCTCGCGGTCGGTGGGGGCGGGCAGCAGAACGCTCAGCTGTCCGGTGAGGGCGTCGACGCTGCCCAGCGGCTCCACAGTGGGGGCCAGGGTGCGCACCAGGGTGGCGAGACGGTCGACCAGGTACTGCTTAGAGCGCACGGGGCGCCTCCTCGTGCTCGATAAGGGCCGAGGGGCCGATCAGGGCGGCCCACAGCTCCCGGGCGTAGTCGTCCCAGGTGCGCTCGGGCCGCTCTGCCGCCTCGAGGCGGAGCTCGTCGACGAGCTCCGGCGACGTCAGCAGGCGGCGCATGCCGTCGGTGATCTCCTCGTCGGACTCCGGGTCGATCAGGACGCATCCGCCGTGCTCGGCGATCTGCGCCGTGCTGCCGTAGCGCGAGGTCAGCACGGGGAGCCCGATCGACAGCGCCTCGGCGACCGGCAGGCCGTACCCCTCGTGCAGCGACGGGAACGCCAGGAACAGCGCCTCCCGGTAGCTCGCGATCAGGACGTCGTCGTCGGCTCCGCGGAGCACCTCGACCGGGCGTCCGGCGGCGACCAGCTCGCGCACGCGGGGATCGAAGACCTGGTGCGCCCACGGGTTGGCCCCGCCGATGAAGCGGACGCGGAAGCGCAGGCCCTCGCGCCAGAGGACCTCGGCGGCGTGCAGCACCGCGAGGTGGTTCTTGCGGGGCTCCTGGCTGCCGACGCAGAGCACGAGCGGCAGGCCGGACGCGCTCCGGCCCTCGGAGCGCAGGCCGTCCGGGAGCTCCACGGGCAGCGGGACCGGGACGACGGTCGGGCCGGTGAGGCCCTGAGCGGGGAGCGCTCGCACGAAGCCCTCGAACTCCAGCGCGGCCGCGGCGCTCACCGTGGCGACGCGCTCGGCGTGCTTGACCACGGAGAGGAAGTTGACGAAGCGCACCGTCTCCTCCGGCGGCACCGTGTCGGCGCTGACGACGGGGATGGCGTCGTGGCCGAGGACGACGACCTCGTTGCCGGAGTACTCGGCGAGGGCCGCGAGCGGCCCGCACTGGTTGTAGTCCGGCACCGAGGGGATGACGACGACGCTGCGGTAGGGCACGACGAACTCGATGCGCTCCGGATCGCCGTGCTCCCAGTCGCGCCGCCCGGCGGAGGACCAGTCGACGACGCGCTCGTGCTCGATCGCGCTCAGCCGCCGGAAGGACATCGATCCGTGGACCCAGGCGACCGGGACGATCTCGTGCTCGGCGTCCCAGCGGGACACGGTCTGGCGCACGACCCGCTGGACGCCGGTGTTGTGCCCGTGGCGGGCGGGGAAGTCGACGTCGATCAGGACGGCCCCGGTGACGACCTCGACGCGGGCGTCCAGATCGGCGAACCCGGTCGCGGTGCGGGAGCCGGCCTCGAGGAAGATGCGCAGCGCCGCCTCCTCGGGGGCGAGCTCGAGGGCGCGGCGGAACCAGTCGAACAGCTCGCTCGTCGGGTACGCGGCCGTGAACGACACCAGCGCGACCCAGGTCAGCTCGTCGTCCTGGCGCGAGCGGATCTCTCGGGCCACCTCGTCGAGGTACGGGCCGGGCCCGCGGGTGCGCAGCGAGGCGCGGCGCTCCTCGTCGAAGAGGAGCGCGCCGATCTGCTCCAGGCGCTGCAGCATCGCCTCCGTGCGGTGGGCGCGCGCGGCGGCCGAGCCGGCGGCCGAGACCTGCGACCGGTCGCTCATCGCGCCCGACCGGACAGGCGGCGCTTCACGAAGCGCGCGCTGTGGCCGACGGCGCCCGACAGCCCGAGCTGCTCGACGCGGATCTGGAAGGTGCGCACCAGGCGGAGCGGCTTCGTCACCCGCCAGGAGAGGGTGCGCTCGAAGCCGGAGGCGGTCACTCCGCCCACCTGGATCCGCTCGACCCACTCGTCGAAGGGGTCGTTGAGGAGGGAGTCGACCTGCGCGCGCAGGCGGGCGAGCTCCTCGTCCGGGGACTCGGGCTCGGCGAGACGGGGCTCCACCGGAACCCCGGACGTGCGCGCGGGCTCCGCCGGGACGGCTGCGGGAGCGGCGTCGCCGACGGCCGACTCGAGGCTCGGGTCGGGCGCGGGAGGAGCGTCCTCGCCCGTGCCGCCGAGGACGGGGGCGGGGTCCCCAGCGCTCTGCGGCGCCGGGTCCAGGGGGACGTCGGAAGGCTGCGTGGGCATGGCGAACACCTCGTTCGTGTCGTTCAGTCGGCGAGCGGGAGCAAGACTACCCGCCATGCGCCGCGCACCGGCACGCCAGCCAGGGGGCTCCAGGGTGGGCCGCACGTATAATGATGCGGTCCGTCGCCCGGCGGAGGCCGAGAGCTTGGAGTTCCATGCCCAGCAAAGCTGTGGATCGCGCGCGCGCGATCGCCGACGAGCCGTTCCAGATCGCCGGCACCACGTCGGCCGTCGGCGGCGGCTCGGGCGGCTTCGTCGCCTCCCTCGCCGAGATCCTGCGGCACCGCGAGCTGCTCCGCCTGCTCGTGGGGCGCGAGCTGAAGTCGCGCTACAAGGACAGCAGCCTGGGCTTCGTCTGGAGCCTCGTCCGGCCGCTGATCATGCTCCTCATCTACTACGTGGCGATCGGCCAGATCCTCGGGGCCTCTCGCGGCGTCCCGAACTTCGCGATCTTCGTCTTCTCGGGGCTCACCCTCTGGGGCCTGTTCAGCGAGATCGTGACCGCGGGCACCACGTCGATCCTCGGCAACGGCGGACTGATCAAGAAGGTGTACCTGCCGCGGGAGATCTTCCCGGTGGCGGCCATCGGCTCGGCCCTGTTCAACTTCGGCGTGCAGTTCGTCGTCCTGATCGCGGGAGCCGTCCTCACGGGCTCGCTGATCTTCGGCGTCCAGCTCCTCTACATCGTGCCCGCGCTGGCGATCGTGCTCGTGTACGGCCTCGCGCTGGCCCTGGCCCTCTCGGCCCTCAACGTCTACCTCCGCGACGTCCAGTTCCTCGTCGAGGTCGGGCTGCAGATCTTCTTCTGGCTCTCCCCCATCGTCTACGCGTGGAACTTCGTCGTCGCCGCCTCCACAGGAGCGGGCCACGGCTGGGCCGAGCAGCTCTACCTCATCAACCCGATCTCGAACGCGATCCTCGCCTTCCAGCGCGCGATCTGGGGAGACGGCTCGCGCGTCAGCATCATCGACGGCAACGAGATCGCCCCCCAGGTGTGGCCGCCGGACATGGAGCTGCGCCTTCTCATCGTCCTCGTCGTCGGGCTGGTGTTCGTGTGGATCGGCCACCGGATCTTCCGCCGCCTCGAGGGCAACTTCGCCCAGGAGATCTGATCGTGACCCTCACCAGCAAGCAGGAGTCCGTGCCCGCCTCCTCCGGCACCCCGACCGTCGTCCGGGTGCGCAACGCCTCCAAGCGCTTCGTCATCCGCAAGGACAAGTCGTTCAAGGAGCGGATCGTCAACTTCGGCCGCGGGCGCAAGCACCGCGACGAGTTCTGGGCGCTCCGCGACGTCGACCTCGAGATCCCCCTGGGCTCGACCGTCGGCCTCATCGGCGCGAACGGCTCGGGCAAGAGCACGCTCCTCAAGCTCATCGGCGGCATCGTGCAGCCGACGACCGGCACCGTGGAGCGCCGCGGGCGCCTCGCCGCGCTCCTCGAGCTCGGAGCGGGCTTCCACCCCGACCTCACCGGGCGCGAGAACGTCTACCTCAACGGCGCGATCCTCGGACTCTCGCGCAGCGAGCTGGACAGCAAGTTCGACTCGATCGTCGACTTCTCCGAGATCGCCGAGTTCATCGACACCCAGGTCAAGTTCTACTCGTCGGGCATGTACGTGCGGCTCGCCTTCGCGATCGCGATCCACACCGATCCCGACCTGCTGCTGGTCGACGAGGTGCTCGCCGTCGGCGACGAGCCGTTCCAGCGCAAGTGCATGGACCGCATCCGCGCCTTCCAGCGCGCGGGCAAGACCATCGTGCTGGTCACCCACTCGCTCGAGCAGGTCGGCGAGCTCTGCGACCGCACCATCGTCCTCGAGAAGGGCACCGTCGTCTTCGACGGCGAGACCTCCGAGGGGCTCCAGGTCCTCCGCGAGAGCTTCGAGGACCGTCGGGCCGCCCGCCAGGAGCGCGAGGCCGAGGCCGCCGAGGCTGCGGACGAGCCCGCCCCCCAGCTCATCGAGATCCTGGGCTGCCGACTGCGCGGCGGATCCATCGAGCACGGCGGCACGGTCGTCCGCAGCGGCGAGACCCTCGAGTTCGACGTCACGGTGCGCACCAGCCGCCCGGTCGACGACTGGAACATCGGCATGGGCATCGACACGCCCCTCGGCCAGCGCGTCTTCGGGACGAACACCGAGCGCATCGGCACGCCGCTGAGCGCGGTCGACGGAGAGATGACGGTCACGTTCACCCTCCCCGATCTGCACCTCGGCGCCGGCAACTACGCCGTGCACGCCTCCTCGGCCACCTTCTCGCAGGGCGAGACCATGCGGATCCCGGTCGCCGCGACCTTCACGGTCGAGCGGGCCTCCGTGCACGACGGCGTCGTCGACATCGACTCCACCGTCCGCCTCAGCAGGCCGTGACCGCGCGGCGCCGCCGCCTCCTGGTCGACGCGACCGCCCTCGCGGCGCCGCGCCTGACCGGGGTCGGCCGCGTCCTGCTCGGCCTGCTGCACGCGCTGGACACCGACGCGACCGCCGCAGAGGTCGAGGTGCTCCTCGTCGTGCCGGCGAGCGAGGCGGGCTCGATCGAGCGCTTCGGCTTCCGTACGCTGCGCGTCCGACCGGTGCCGCTGCCCCGGCCGGTGTGGAGCGCACTGACCCGAGTGCCCGCGCCGGGGATCGACCTCCTGCTCGGCCGCGGCGCCTACTTCTTCCCGAACTTCCGGAGCTGGCCGCTCGCCCGCTCCCGCTCGCTCACCTTCGTGCACGACGTCTGCTTCGCTGTGATGCCCGAGCTCGTTCCGCGCGAGCGCCGAGAGCTGTTGTCGCGGTCCGTGCCCCGGTGGATCCGGCGCAGCGACCTGGTCCTGACCGGCACCCCGTCCTCCGCGGCCGAGGTCGAGAGCGCTCTGGGCGTCGATTCGGCGCGCGTCCGCGTGCTGCCGACCACGATCGACGCCGACCTCTTCCACGCCCGCGGCGAGGAGGAGGTGGCGCGGGTCCGCGCGGAGCACGGGCTCGGGTCCTACCTGCTCTTCGTCGGATCGATCGAGCGCCGCAAGAACCTCGTCACCCTGGTGGACGCGTACCGGCAGGCCGAGCGGCCGGAGAACCACACCCTGCTCCTGGTCGGCGGGGACGGCTGGGACAACGAGGACGTCCACTCCGCCGTCGCCCGCGCGGTCGCCGCAGGAGCCGACGTGCGCTTCGCCTCCTCCTACGTCGCCGACGAGGATCTGCCGGCCCTGCTCACGGGCGCCGACGCCGTCGCCATGCCCTCCTGGCACGAGGGCTTCGGCCTGCCCGCCCTCGAGGCCGTCGCCTGCGGCACTCCGGTGCTCGCGGCAGACATCCCCGGCCTCCGCGACGCGCTCGCCGGGCGGGAGTCCGCCGCCGTCTTCATCGACCCTGCGGACCGCGCCGGGTGGTCGGCCGCGATCGGAGAGGCGCTGCGCCGTCCCCGGCGACTCGCACCGGGGCCCATCCCGGGGTGGGACCGCACCGCCCGGCGCCTGCTCGAGCTGGCCTTCGACGACCGCTGATCAGCGCCGGGTCGTGAACAGCAGCCAGCGCCCGGAGGCGGAGGCGACCTCGGGCTCGACGTCCCCCGTCGCCGCCTCGACGTAGGCCCGCCAGCCGTCGGGGTCGTCGGTGTAGCCGGCGGTGTCCACGTAGACGGCGCAGGCGCCGCTGCCCGCCACGGCGTCGGCGAACTCCGCGGGGTCGTCGACGTCGCCCCAGACGTCCCAGCCGTAGGTGCCCTCCACCGCCCCGTAGCTCCAGCGGAGGCGTCCCTCCTCGGTCGCGAGGTAGGGCAGTGCCTCGTCGTAGTCGGAGAGCGCTCCGATCCGCCCGCTGTCGGGGAAGCTCTTCAGGGGGAGCTCCACCACTCCGCAGCCGTCGTCCAGCTGCGCGTCGGCCTCCGACACGAACGAGCGCATCTCGGAGTCGTCGGTGGGAGCGATCGGCACCGCGGCCGATACTCCGGCCAGCTGATCGACCACGGCGACGGCGGCGAGCAGCGCCGCCACGAGGATCCGGACACCGCCACGGGCCGTGATCCGATCGAGCAGGAGCGCGAGCACGCCGAGGACGAGGACCGCGATGACGATCGACATCCGCGCCCACGCACGGATCGTCGGCCCCGCCACCAGCGAGACCACGACGCCCAGGCCCGTCACCGTGTAGAAGAGGAGCGCGGCCAGTGTCGCCACGGCGAGGACGCGCACGCGGGCGTCCGAGAAGAACCGGCCGACCGCGGTCGCACGGAGCGCCCGTCCGCCGCCGAGCGCGGTGATCGGGAGCGCCACGAGCGTGATCAGGAGCGCGACGCTGGCGAGGATCGAGAACCCGGGCGGCTCCGTCGTCGGCGCCACGCCGGACTGGCCCGCGTAGGTGTTCAGCAGGCCGTACCCCTGCGGCAGCCCGGTCCCCGACCAGGGCAGGCCCAGCAGCACGAGCTTGCCGGCGTAGGCCTCCGACTCCCCCACGGTCCGCGACGTGAAGTACGGGCTGTAGCGCTCCCCGAAGTCGAGCGAGAGCAGCAGCAGCGAGAGCCCGACGAACACGCCGAGCGCGAGGATCGGCACCGACGAGACCGCGAGCACGCGCAGCCGCTCGCGGGAGAGGAGCCCGGCGGCCGTGCTCACCGCCCAGGTCGCTCCGAGGACCAGGACCGCGAAGACGTAGTAGTAGCCGCCCGTGCTCGCCACCAGGAGCCCGAGCACGACTCCCGGGACGACGGAGCGCAGTACGCGGCTCCTCCGCGTCGCGCCCCGCTCGGACCAGGCTCGGAGAGGATCGGTGCGCGGTCCGGCGACCATCAGCACCATCACGCCCAGGAGCGGGATCGCCCAGTAGTTGGCGAGGAACGCGTGGCCGAACCCGATCCGGAGGAAGTGGTACGGCAGCAGCGACAGCAGGACCGCGGAGAACGCCGCGACCCAGGGCCGCGTGCGGAGGGCGCGGAAGAACACGTAGCCGGTGACGGCGACCGTCGCGAACGTGCCCAGGTAGAAGACGTTCAGGAGCGTCGTCCCGTCGCGCACCACGAGGGCCAGGACCGAGACGGCGAGGGCGGAGGCGACGTCGAACTGCGCGCTGAAGAAGGCGTTGAACCCGTCGGGGAAGCCGAGCGCCGCGTTGCCGTCGAACGGGAACGCCTGCGTGGCGCTGGTGAAGAGCGTGTAGTGCAGGATCTGGTCGTCGCCGCCCACGGTCCAGCGGGCCGTCAGGTCCTGCGGCCCGATCCCGAGCGCGAGCACGGCGGCGACGACCGAGACGAGGGCGGCGACGAGGGCCCATCCGAGCTCGACGAGCGTCCGGCGCCGCCGACTCGCCGTCCGCGGGCCGCGCACGTCAGTAGCCGCGCTCACGGCGCTGCTCCTCCACGCTGGTCTGGACGATCCGGTTCAGCTCGGTCTCGCCGTCGGTGCCCGCGTAGTCGTAGATGTCGAACCCCCCGCAGGCGACGATATCGGAGGGAGCGCCGAGCGTCCCGCGCGCGAGCCCCGCCCAGTCGGGAGAGCGGTCGGCCAGCACGAAGCTGTACTGCCGGTCGCGGTAGTCGCTCAGGTTGTTCATCCACAGCTGCACCGTGAAGTCGAAGTTGACCTGCTGGACGTGCAGCGAGGCCGGCCCGTAGAGGTCCAGGGGCCGCGTGGACCAGAACGAGCCGACGCCCGCGAGCTCGCGGCCGTCGATCCAGCGCTCCAGGCAGTCGGCGTCCGGGTCCGATCGCGCCTCGGCCGCCGCGGAGGCGACCGCCGCCGTGGCCGGCACGGCGGCGACGACGAGGCCTGCGGCGGCCAGCGGAGCGACGACGCGGACGACCGGCGCCAGCCGCGCGCCCGCAGCACGCCGGTGCGCCGCCGCGGCGCCGATCAGGGCGATCACGACCACGGTCGCGGTCACCGGGATCGGCATCAGGTAGCGGCTGACCGAGCTGCCGGTGAAGACCTGCACCACCAGGAGCACCGCCGTCTGCGCCGGCAGGAACGCGCACACCGCGAAGCGCGCACGGGCCGCCTCGTCGAGGGCGGCTCCCCGCGCCAGTCGGGCGGCACCGGCCACGACGACGGCGAGGGCCGCCAGCAGCAGCAGACCCAGCAGCGCCACCTCGAGCTTGCCGATCAGCGGCGCCTTCAGCACCAGGAACTGCACGATCAGGTCGTCCAGTGCCGTCCCGGCGAGCGGCAGCCGGATGTACCCGCCGGCGTCGGTCCCGATCAGGAAGCCGAGCGGGACCCGCAGCGCGGCTCCGAGCGCGGCGGCCCCGAGGACCGTGCCCGCGACGATCAGGACCGCTCGGGGAGCAGCGAGAGCGAGCACCAGCAGCACGACGAGGACCACCAGCAGGGGGCCGACGAACTGCACCAGGAGGAGCGGATCGGAGAGGGTCGTCGCGGCGACGGCCGCCCCGACCAGGAGCAGCGGACGCGCGGCCGGACGGCGCTCGCGCAGTGCGCCCAGAGCGACGGCGAGCCCGGCGAGGCCTGTGAGCACCGCGCCGTAGTAGTAGGTCGTGAGGAGGAAGGTGGTCGCCAGGGCCCCCTCGTTGTTGAGCGCGCGGCCCTCCGTCAGGCAGAACACCAGCAGCACGGCGATGCCGGCGAGCGCGGCGGCGGGCCGCAGCCGGCGGTGCCGGTCCGCGACGAGCCGACGCGCGAGCATCCGGAGCACGCCGTAGAGGAGGACGACGTTGAGCACGGCGTTGACCGCGAGCGCCGCCGCGGGATCGCCACCGGTCAGCAGCCACGCGACGCCGAAGACGGGGAGCTCGGGGAAGAGGAAGAGCTGGCTCGTCATCACCCACGCCGCCGGGCGGCCCTCGGCGAAGGACTGCAGGATCAGCGGCAGCGCCAGCGAGTCGCCGTCGCGGAAGAGCAGCGGCCGCCACGGCGTGCCGACCATGAATCCGAGCACGAGCAGGGTCCCGCTGACGACGACGGCGAGGGCGGCGAGCTCGAGGAGGGCCCTCCGGGTCCGAGGGGATCCCGTCGGACCCGCCGTCACCGGTGCTTCCCGCCGAACCGGATGGCCAGGACGAGCAGGAGGTTCTTCAGGAGGGTGTCGCTCGGGATCTTGGAGTTGCCGACCGTGCGGTCGAGGAAGACGATCGGGATCTCCTTCACTCCGCGGGCCCGGCGCAGGGCCCGGTACTTGAGCACGATCTGGAAGCCGTAGCCGGCTGCGCGGATCGTCTCGAGGTGGAGGGTGCGCAGGAGGTCCGCGCTGAAGAGGTTGAAGCCGCCGGTCCAGTCGGTGATCTTCGAGCCGAGGAAGAGGCGCGTGTAGAGGTTGCCGCCACCGCTCAGCAGCTTGCGGTCGAGCGTCCAGTCGGGAGTGCCACCGCCCGCGATGTAGCGGGAGGCGACCACGAAGTCGGCGCCCGCGCGCACCTCGCGGAGGAAGGCGTCGATGTAGTCCGGGTCGTGCGAGAGGTCGGCGTCCATCTGCAGCAGGTAGTCGTAGCGGCGCTCGGCCGCGAGGAGGTGCTGGAAAGCCCAGATGTACGCCGCGCCGAGCCCCTCCTTCTTCTCGCGCGAGAGCACGAGGACCTCGAAGGTGTCGGATCCGAGCTCGGCCGCGAGCTCGCGCGCGCGGTCCGCGGTGCCGTCGGGGGAGCTGTCGTCGATGACGGCGACGGTCACGTGGAAGTCGGGGTTGCGGGACGCCGCGAGCGCGACCCGCGGCAGCGCCGTCGCGATGTTCGCGACTTCGTTGTAGGTGGGGACGACGACGGCGAGGGAGCGCATGAGGCGGGGAGGATCCGTTCTTCCGGTGCACCGGCTGACCGGTGAGAGCCCTGCGAGTATAACGAGGCGGTGCTCGCGAGCCTCCGAGCGCGCCCCGCGGCCCGCCGCCCCGCCCGCGCACTCTCTCAGGAACATGGCACCGGCCGTTCGACCGCCCGGCAGGGGTCCACGGTTACGATGGACGACAGTGCACGGCGGTTCACCCCTTGTTCGCCTGCCCCGATGGACGCCCGTCGGAGCCCGACGGTCGGGCATCGACGCCAGAGGGGGACGGGAAAGAGCACCGCAGATGAAGAGACTCCTCGAATCGCAGAAGGTCCGCTTCCTCATCGCGGGCTGCACCAACACGGCGATCGACTTCCTCATCCTCAACACGCTCGTGCTCCTGCTCGGTCTGCCGACCCTCGTCGCCAACGTCTTCTCCGTCCTGGTCGGCATCACGATCTCGTACGCGCTGAACCACTTCTTCGTCTTCCGCCACCCGGGCAGGGTCTCGGTCGCCACGTTCGCGAAGTTCTTCCTCGTCACCGGGTTCAGCTCGCTGGTCCTGCAGTCGGCGATCATCTACGGCTTCGAGGTCTTCTTCGACACCCGCTTCGGCAACTCGCTGCTCTTCCTCCCCAGCTCCGGCGAGAACGCCTTCCTCGCGATCAACATCGCCAAGGCCGTCGCCGTCCTCGTGGGACTGGTGTGGAACTTCTGCATGTACAAGTTCGTCGTCTTCCGCCGTCCGGCGCACGATGCGCTGCCCGCGATCGAGACGGTCTCCCCCGCCGCCGTGGCCGTCAGCACCGAGCCCGTCGACATCGTCCGCTGAGGGCCGCAGGCTCCCGGGCCCCGCTCGAGCCGCGTGCTAGCCTCGTCGAGTTCTTCCGACGGGGCACTCCTCCCGTCGACGCCGCACCACCCGGAGGCTCCCATCGCCCGCTCGACGTTGCCCATCGCGGTCGTCGTCGTCACCCACTTCTCGGGTGAGGTCCTCCGCGCGTGCCTCGAGTCCGTGCCGGAGGCGACGGAGCACGACGTGCGCATCGTGGTGGTCGACAACCTGACAACGGACGACTCCGTCCGCAGCGTCGTCGAGCGCCTGCCCCACGTCGAGTTCCACGAGACCGGGCAGAACCTCGGCTACGGCCGGGCCGTCAACTACGCGGTCGACCGCCTCGGGCCCGAGGTCGAGTGGATCCTGGTGACCAACCCGGACACGGTCTTCCTCCCCGGCTCGATCGACGCCCTCTACGCCGCCGCGACGGCGGACGACCGGATCGGCTCGATCGGGCCGCGGATCCTCGACTCCGACGGCACGATCTACCCCTCCGCCCGCGCTCTGCCCTCGCTCGGCACGGGCGTCGGGCACGCCGTCTTCGCCCACGTCTGGCCCGGCAACCCGTGGTCGGCGACCTACCGGCGCTCGCGCGCGGTCGAGACCCTCCGCCACGGCCGGATGGAGGCGGGCTGGCTCTCCGGCGCCTGCGTGATGGTGCGCCGCACGGCCTTCGAGGAGATCGGCGGGTTCGACGACCGCTACTTCATGTACTTCGAGGACGTCCAGCTGGGCGACTCGCTCGGACAGCGCGGGTGGACCAACGTCTACCTCGCCGACGCGGTCGTCTCCCACCTCGGCGGGCACTCCACCCGCCTGGCCTCGGCGCGGATGCTCGCGGTCCACCACCGCAGCGCCTACCTCTACCTCGCGCAGAAGTACGGCGCCTGGTACCAGGCGCCGATCCGTGCGGCGGTGCGCGCCGGGCTGGGCGCCCGGGTCGCGCTGATGCGCCTGCGCTCGAAGAGCTGATCCGGTCCGGTCGGGCGTGCCGCCTGGCCGGCGCCGGGCGGCCCGTCCGACCGGATCGGCGGTCAGGACGCGGAGTCGAGCTCCGTGTAGAAGGCCCGCGCCTCGTCCCAGGTCGGCAGCAGGCCCTGCGCCTGGGCCTCGGCCAGCGTCGGTGCGTCGGTGTCCTTCGGTGAGAGGAGCAGCTCGCCGGCCTCCTCCGGGAAGCGCAGGCCGATCTGCTCGTCGAGCGGGTCGATCCCCTTCTCCCGCACCGGGTCGAAGGTGGCGTTCACGAGGTACGAGACCACGGCGCCCTCGGTCAGCGCCACGAAGGCGTGCGCGACCCCCTCGGCGATGTAGACGGAGCGGCGGTCGACGTCGTCGAGCAGGATCGACTCCCAGCGCCCGAAGGTCGGCGACCCGACGCGCACGTCGATCACGTAGTCGAGGACCGCGCCGGAGAAGCACGAGACGTACTTGGCCTGCGACGGCGGGATCTGCGCGAAGTGGATGCCGCGGACGGTGCCGCGCCGCGAGACGGAGGTGTTGCCCTGCCGCAGCGAGAGCGGGTGCCCGACCTTCTCGGCCAGGCGGTCGAAGCGGTAGAACTCGTAGAAGACCCCGCGATCGTCGGGGAACTGGCGCGGAGTCACTTCGTAGACGTCGGGGATGTCGAGCTCTCGGATCTGCACGGTCGCCAGTGTAACGACGGCGTGTCACGGGCCCGCGACGCCTCTCTGCGCCACCCGGCGGCGTGCCGGAGCGCCGACCGTCGGCCGACGGACCGCTCGGGCATGATGAGGAGGTGACCTTCCTCATCACGGGCGCCTCCGGCATGCTCGGCACCGACCTGCGCGCGGCCCTCGGCTCCCGCCCCAGCACCGCCCTCGGCCGCTCCGACCTCGACGTGACCGACCTCGACGCCGTGCGCGCCGCCGTCGCGGGACACGACGCCGTGGTGAACTGCGCCGCGTACACCCGCGTCGACGACGCCGAGACCGACGAGGAGGAGGCGCACCGCGTCAACGCCGTCGGAGCGCGCAACCTCGCCCTCGCCACCGCCGAGACGGGAGCCGCACTCGTGCAGGTCTCCACCGACTACGTCTTCGACGGCTCCGCGACGACCCCCTACTCCGAGAACCACCCCCGGAACCCGATCTCGGCCTACGGCCGCACGAAGGCCGAGGGCGAGCGCCTGGTGCTCGAGGCCAACCCGGAGCGCGGCTACGTCGTCCGCACGGCCTGGCTCTACGGCGAGCACGGCGGCAACTTCGCGAAGACGATGGTGCGACTGGCGGGCGCGCACGAGACGCTGACCGTGGTCGACGACCAGCACGGCCAGCCCACCTGGACCGCCGACCTCGCCGCGCGCCTGATCGAGCTGGTCGACGCGGAGGCCCCGGCCGGCGTCTACCACGGCACCAGCTCCGGCGAGACGACCTGGCTCGGCTTCGCCCGTGCCGTCTTCGCCAAGGCGGGCCTGGATCCCGAGCGCCTGCGCCCGACCGACAGCGGCTCGTTCGTCCGCCCCGCTCCGCGTCCGGCCTACTCGGTCCTCGGCCACGACGGCTGGAGCCGGGCGGGCCTGCCGCCGCTGCGCTCCTGGCAGGACGCGCTCGCCGCCGCACCCCTCGAGGCGGTGACCCCGTGACCACCACTCTCCGCGTCGTCGTCGACCAGATGCTCGCCCGCGTGCCCGGCGGCATCGGCCGCTACACCGAGGAGCTCACCCGCGAGCTGATCGCGACGGCTCCCCGCGACTGCGAGGTGGAGGCCGTCGTCTCCGCCCACCCGCCCGAGAAGGAGGAGGAGCTGCGCCTGCGCCTGCCCGGCCTCGCGCGCATCCACCGGCTGCCGCTCGGGCGCCGCGAGCTCTCGCGCGCCTGGCAGTACGGGATCGCCATCCCGGCCGGCGGCGGCATGATCCACGCCCCGAGCCTCTTCGCACCGCTGCGCAGCCACGACGGGAGCGAGGGCGAGCAGATCGCCGTCACGATCCACGACACGGTGCCGTGGACGCATCCCGAGACTCTCACCCCCCACGGCGCGAAGTGGCACCGGGCGATGGCCAAGCGCGCCCGCAAGCACGCGGACGCCGTCGTCGTCCCCACTCACGCGGTCGCCCACCAGCTCTCCCAGCTGATGGACTTCGGCGATCGACTGCGCGTGATCGGCGGAGCCGTCGGCTCCGGTCTGGTCGTCCCGGAGGACGCCGACGAGCGCGCCACGGCGCTGGGCCTCCCCCCGGAGTACGTGCTGAGCGTCGGCACGTTGGAGCCGCGCAAGGGCCTGGTCTCGCTGATCGCGGCCTTCGGAGGAGCGTCCGCGCCGGCGATCCCGCTGCTCCTGGTCGGCCCGACCGGCTGGGGCGACCTCGACGTGGCCTCCGTCGCCGACGAGCAGGGCCTCGACGACACGCGCGTGCGCGCCCTGGGAGTCCTCAGCGACGCCGACCTCGCCGTCGTCCTCTCCCGGGCCACCCTCTTCGTCTACCCGAGCATCGCTGAGGGCTTCGGCCTGCCCGTGCTCGAGGCGATGCACTTCGGAGTGCCGGTGGTGCACTCCGACGACCCCGCGCTGATGGAGGTCGCCGCGGACGCCGGCGTCGCCGTCGAGCGCGGCGACGCGAAGGACTACCCGGACCGCCTCGCCCTCGCCCTGAGCAGCGTGCTCGCCGACACCGGTCTGCGCGAGCGGATGTCGGTGGCCGGCCGCGACCGCTCCCGAGCCTTCAGCTGGCGCGACTCCGCCGAGCGCGTCTGGGCGCTGCACGCCGACCTCTGAGGCGTGCGGCCCCCGGCCGTCTACGGCGCGGAGTCGCCCGACAGTCCGGCACTCACCAGCGAGTGCACGACGTCGTAGTCCGGGTCCTCCGGGTCGACGGCCGGCGGGACCAGCTCGATCGGATCCACCGGCTGCGACTTCGTCTTGAGCCCCAGCTGGACGAAGTAGCCGAGCATTCCCTGCGGGACGTCCGTCTTGATGACCTGGGACCCGGCGGACGCGACGTCCTGGAACTTGGCGAGGACGTTGCCCGGCTCGAACTGGGCGAGCAGCGCCTCCTGCACCTGCCGCTGGCGCGCCATCCGGTCGTAGTCGCTCGTGGTGTAGCGCGAGCGGGCGTAGGCGAGGGCCTGCTCGCCGTTGAAGTGCCAGTGCCCGGGATCGATCCACTGGTTGACGCCCTGCATCACGCCGTCGGAGTCGGGCAGCCCGCCCAGGGGCAGCGGCTCGTCGGCCACGTAGTCGATGTCGATGCCGCCGAGCGCGTCGATCAGCTGGGCGAAGCCCTCCATGTCGATCAGCGCGTAGTACTGGATCCTCAGGTCGAGGATGCCCTCGACCGCGTCGCGCATCGCCTCGATGCCGGGCTCGCTGCCGTGGTCGACGGCGTCGGGGTAGAGCTCAGGGTGCTTCAGCTCGACCTCGGTGTAGACCGAGTTGAGCTTGCAGACGTCGACGGCGCAGTTGTCGGTGTCGTAGCCGTCGGGGTAGAGCTCGTGCATCGGGCTGGTCTCGGGGAACGGGAAGTCGACGAACTCGCGCGAGACGCCGATGATCGAGGCCTTGCCGCTCGACGCGTCGATGCTGACCACCGAGATGCTGTCGGGGCGCAGACCGTCGCGGTCCTCTCCCGCGTCGCCGCCGAGGAGCATCACGTTGTAGCGGCCGTCGATCGGCTGCTCGATCGCTCCGCCGCCGAAGATCGACGACAGCGTCCCCCGTGTCACGCCGAGCAGGTAGGTGCCGTAGGCGGTGGTGCCGACCGAGACCGCCATCAGCGCGATCGTCGCGAACGCGAGCACGCCGCGCATCCGCGGGCGCACCCGGACGACGCGGATCAGGCGGAGGGTGTCGAGCGTCAGCACGGCCCAGACCACCCCGTAGACGACGAGCGCGGCCTGGAGCGCGAGCATCGAGACGTCGAAGGTCGCGAGCGTGTAAAGGCCGGTCGGGAAGACGAAGTAGAGGAGCACCGCGACCAGGAGGGCGACCCAGAGCCCGAGGGTGAAGCCGAGCCCCAGGCGCCCGAGCCGGCGGTTGCCCGCGAGGACCTGAGCGGACCCGGGCACCAGCAGGTTGACGATCAGCAGCCACCACGCCCGCCGCGTCATGAAGGCGCGGGAGGCGACGTCCGGATGCCGCAGCGGCAGGGCGACGGCCGTCACAGGCCCGCCACCAGGGCGTCGTTCTTCGCGGCTACCTGCACCTCGAGGTCGGCGGCGAAGGCGTCGAGCGCTGCGGAGAGGGCGTCGTCCGCGGTCGCGAGGATCTTCACCGCGAGCAGTCCGGCGTTCCGCGCTCCGCCGATGGAGACGGTGGCGACGGGGACGCCCGCGGGCATCTGCACGATCGAGAGGAGGGAGTCGAGCCCGTCGAGTCGGGCGAGCGGGACCGGCACTCCGACGACGGGGAGCGAGGTCACGGCGGCGAGCATGCCGGGGAGGTGGGCGGCTCCGCCCGCTCCGGCGATGACGACCTTCAGGCCGCGGCCGCGGGCCTCGCGGCCGTACGCGATCATCGCCTCCGGGGTGCGGTGCGCGGAGACGACCCGGACCTCGTGCGCCACGCCGAACTCGGCGAGGACGGTGGACGCCGCCTGCATGACGGACCAGTCCGAGTCCGAGCCCATCACGACGCCGACGAGCGGCGCGGGCCCGTTCACGAGCGCGTCCGCGCTCACGAGAGGGCTCCGGCAGGGGTCGGGGAGGTCGGCAGGCTCGTCACGGCGACCATCGTACGGGTCAGTCCGTGAGAACGGCCGCCGCCGCGCGAGCCTCGTAGACCACGAGGTCGAGGTCGTCGCCGGTGGCGTTCACGTGCCCGACCTTGCGGCCCGGTCGCGGCTCCTTGCCGTAGTTGTGCACCTTCACGCCCGGGTGATCGGCGAGCACCCGCGGATAGCGGTCGGTCAGCGACTCCCCCACCGGGCCGCCGAGCACGTTGACCATCACGGTCCACGGATCGCGGCAGCCCGTCGCGCCGAGCGGCAGGTCGAGGACCGCGCGCAGGTGCTGCTCGAACTGCGACGTTGTCGATCCGTCCATCGTCCAGTGGCCGCTGTTGTGCGGGCGCATGGCCAGCTCGTTGACCAGGATCCGGTCGTCCGTCGTCTCGAACAGCTCGACGGCCAGGACGCCGGTGACCCCGAGGCTGTCGGCGATCGTCTGCGCGATCTCGGCCGCGGCTGATGCGAGCCGGCCGGCGGACGCGGGGGCCGGAGCGATCACCTCGGCGCAGACGCCGTCGCGCTGCACCGACTCCACCACCGGCCAGAGGATGCTCTCGCCGGAGGGACGCCGGGCGACGAGCTGCGCGAGCTCGCGGCGGAAGCCCACCAGCTCCTCGACCAGGAGCGAGCCGCCCCGGCCGTCCTCGGCGAGGGCGGTGAACCAGTCGTCCGCCTCGTGGGCGCCGCGCACCACGCGCACGCCCTTGCCGTCGTAGCCGCCGCGCGCGGTCTTCACCACGGCGCTGCCGCCGTGCTCGGCCAGGAACTCCCCCAGCTCCTCGGCGGAGGAGACCTCGGCCCACTCGGGCACGGGCACGCCGAGCTCGGTCAGGCGGCGCCGCATCATCAGCTTGTCCTGGGCGAACAGCAGGGCGTCGGGGCCGGGGTGCACGGCGACGCCGCGGGCGACGAGCTCGCGGAGGATCGGCTGGGGAACGTGCTCGTGGTCGAACGTCACCACGTCCACGGTCTCGGCGAAGGCGAGCACGGTCGCCTCGTCGCGGTAGTCGCCGACCCGGGTCGCGGCGAGCCCCGCCGGGGCGCCCTCGCTCTCGGCGAGCACGGCGATCTCGATGCCGAGCTCCACCGCCGCGGGGATCATCATCCGGGCGAGCTGGCCGCCCCCGATCACGCCGACGCGCATGGCGCTCCTCCGTCTCCGCCCGCTGGCGCGGGGCGGCTCCATGCTACCGAGGCCCCGACGCGCTCACGCGGGCGGCGGCCACTCCGGCTCGAGAGCGGGAGCCGCGCCGATCGCCTCCCGCAGCAGGTCGGCTGTGAGCTCCGGATCCGGCAGGTCCCGCAGCACGAACACCTCGGCTCCCGCCTGCAGGATCCGGACGTCGCCGCACCGGGCGAGGCGCTGGCCGAGGGAGCGCTCGACCGCGACCTCCATCCTCCGATCGAAGACCACCTCGGCCCGCCGGATCGACGCCACGCCCCGGCGCGCGCTGAGGCCGGAGGCGGTGACGCGGTAGCGCACGCTCGCCCAGCCCGCGATCCCGGGAGCGCAGAGGAGAAGCACCAGAAGTGCGGTGCCGAGCCCGATGATCCAGCGCTGCAGGGCGAGCTCGAACTGCGCGGCGAAGTAGAAGCCCGTCCAGGTGAGCAGGAGGAGGCCGACGACCGGTGCGACCGCCCGGCGGGCGCGCGGGGTCAGCCGCGCCAGCTCGCGGTCGGCGGGGTCGGTCCTGGCCATCAGGAGCGCAGGTGCGTGACGTCGCCGGCCGGGAACGAGCGCAGCGCACCGCCCTGCTCGAGCAGGAGCGAGCCGTCCGGGGCGAGTGCGGAGGCGGTCCCCTCCTCCTGCGTGCCGTCGGGCAGTTCGAGACGGACGCGCGTGCCGAGGGTGCCGCAGGAGGCGCGGACGGCGGCGGCCGCTCCGGAGGCCTCGGCGTCGCCCTGGGCGAGCAGCGGAGCCAGCAGCCCCTGGAATTCGGTCAGGAACGCGGCGAGCACCTCGTCGGCGCTCGTCGTCCGTGCTCCGGCGAGGGCGAGCGAGGTGGCGGTCGGGACCGGCAGCTCCGCCTCCGTCAGCAGCAGGTTCACGCCGGTGCCGACGACGACCCGCCCGTCCGGCAGGCGCTCGGCGAGGACCCCCGCGACCTTCCGGCCGTCGATCAGGACGTCGTTGGGCCACTTGACGGCGACGTCCCCGTCGACGAGGGGTGCGAGGGCCCGGGCGAGAGCGGCGCCGGCCACGAGCGGCAGCCAGCCGGAGGCCTCGGCGCCGAGGGCGGAGGCGTCGACCAGAGTCGAGGCCGCGAGCGTGCGGCCCGCGGGCGCCTGCCAGACGCGCCCCAGCCGGCCGCGCCCGGAGCGCTGGTCGCCGGTGGCGACGACGGAGAGGTGCGGCCACGCGGCGGGGTCGGCGGCCGCCCGCTCGCGGAGCTCGTCGTTCGTCGACCCCGCCGACTCGAGCGCGAGGACGCGGGGGGAGACGGCGGAGGAGAGCGGGAGGAGCATGCCGCCACGGTAGCGGCGGCTCCCGCGAGGCCGCTCCGAGCGCCGCTCGCGACGTCCCGCCCTTGTCCGGATCCTCCCGTTCGGAGCGGCCCTCCCTGTGCGAGTGCGACAAGAGGAGGCGTCCGCCCCGCCGGTAGGGTGAGCGGGTGACCGCGAACACCGAACGTCCCGCGCCCGATCTGTACACGACCGCGGGGAAGATCGCGGACCTCAGGAACCGCTACCACGAGGCCGTCACGGCCAGTGGTGAGGCGGCGATCGAGAAGCAGCACGCCAAGGGCAAGATGACCGCACGGGAGCGGATCGACACCCTCCTCGACCCGGGCTCGTTCGTCGAGCTGGACGAGTTCGTGCGCCACCGCACCCACGCCTTCGGCATGGAGAAGAAGCGCCCCTACGGCGACGCCGTCGTCACCGGGACCGGCACCATCCACGGCCGCCAAGTCGCCGTGTACTCGCAGGACTTCACGATCTTCGGCGGCTCGCTCGGCGAGGTGGCCGGCGAGAAGATCATCAAGGTGATGGACCTCGCCCTGAAGACCGGCGTCCCGATCATCGGCATCCTCGACTCCGGCGGAGCACGGATCCAGGAGGGCGTGGTCGCCCTCGGCAAGTACGGCGAGATCTTCCGCCGCAACACCGCGGCGAGCGGCGTGATCCCCCAGATCTCGATCATCTGCGGCCCTGCCGCGGGAGGCGCGGTCTACTCCCCCGCCCTGACCGACTTCGTGATCATGGTCGACAAGACCAGCCAGATGTTCGTCACCGGGCCCGACGTGATCAAGACCGTCACCGGCGAGGACGTCGGCATGGAGGAGCTCGGCGGTGCGCTGACCCACAACAAGATCTCGGGCGTCTCGCACTACCTCGCGAGCGACGAGAACGACGCGCTCGACTACGCGCGGACGCTCCTCTCCTTCCTCCCGGACAACAACCTGTCGCCTGTCCCCGTCTTCGAGACCGAGGTCGACCTCGAGACGACCGACGCGGACCGTTTCCTCGACACGGTCATCCCGGACAGCCCGAACCAGCCGTACGACATGCGCGCGGTCATCGAGCACATCGTCGACGAGGGCGACTTCCTCGAGGTGCAGCCGCTGTTCGCGCCGAACATCGTGATCGGCTTCGGCCGCGTCGAGGGCCGCTCCGTCGGCATCATCGCGAACCAGCCGAGCGCCATGGCGGGCACGCTGAACATCGAGGCGGGCGAGAAGGCGTCCCGCTTCGTCCGCTTCTGCGACGCGTTCTCGCTGCCGATCCTGACCCTGGTCGACGTCCCGGGCTACCTGCCCGGCACCGACCAGGAGTGGACCGGCGTCATCCGCCGCGGCGCGAAGCTGCTCTACGCCTACGCCGAGGCGACCGTGCCGCTGGTCACGGTCATCCTGCGCAAGGCGTACGGCGGCGCGTACATCGTGATGGGGTCCAAGCAGCTGGGAGCCGACATCAACCTCGCGTGGCCCACCGCCGAGATCGCCGTCATGGGCGGCCAGGGCGCGGTGAACATCCTCTACCGCAACGAGATCCGCAAGGCGGAGGAGGCCGGCGAGGACGTCGCAGCCGTCCGGACGCGCCTGGCGAACGAGTACACCTACAACGTCGCGAGCCCGTTCCTCGCGGCCGAGCGCGGCGAGCTCGACGGCGTGATCGAGCCCTCGGCGACGCGTGTCTCCGTCATCAAGGCGCTGCGGGCGCTGCGCACCAAGCGCGCCAACCTGCCCGCGAAGAAGCACGGCAACATCCCGCTCTGACCCGGCTCGCTCGGACGCCGCGGCAGGAGACGGGAGACCGTCCGTGCCGCGGCGTTCCGCTGCGACCGCCTCCTCACGGGGCGGAGGGGCGGAACGATCAGTCGGAGGAGCCGGGCCCGGTCCGTCGGGCAGCGGACTCCGCGGGAGCATCGGGCCGCACGACGGGAGCGTCCGGCTCCGCGGCCGGAGCATCCGGCTTCCCTGTCGCGGAATCGGGCTTCGCTTCCCGGGCATCCGCCTTCACCGCAGGACCACCCGCCTTCACCGCAGGACCGTCCGGCTCGGCTGCCGGAGCACCCGCCTTCACCGCCGGAGCGCCTGCCTTCGCGGCCGGAGCATCCGGCTTCGCCGCGGGCGCCTCGGACGGCTTCTCCTCCGGCTTCGCCCCGACCACCCGCGCGAACGCCAGCGCCTGCGCGGCGGAGAGGTCCGGCAGGTAGGCGCGACCCAGCGCGGCTCCGATCCGAGGCAGCTGCAGCGCGTCGGGGTAGGTCATCCAGAGGCCCGCGTAGCGCGGGTGGAACTTGGCCTTGAAGCGGAACAGCGACGTGAAGCCGTAGGCCGGCTCGAGCGTCCGCGAGAGGAACTCGAGCAGGCGCGAGAGGACCGTCGGCTCCGGAGGCTCCTCCCCCTCCTCGACCGGTGCGGTGGCGAGCGGTGCGCCCGAGAGCGAGAGGAACTCGGCGCCCTCCTCCTTGACGCGCAGCGCCGCGGAGGCGATGAGGAACTCCATGATGCCGGGCATCGAGTCGTCGGAGCGGCGCATGAAGTCGAGGGTCCAGCCGACCACGCGACCCTCCCGATGCACGGGCAGCCAGCTCGTCACCCCCTGCAGCACGCCGTCCGGTCCGACCGCGAGCAGGAGGGCGACGTCGGGATCGCGGACCTCGTCGATGCCGCCGAGGGTGAAGCCCATCTCGGGCAGCGCCTTCTCGGCGACCCAGCGCTCCGACAGGTCGACGATCTGGTTGGCCATGCCGAGGGAGAGCTCGGGCCAGCTGGTCCACTGCGCCTCGATGCCCAGCTTGATGCCGCGCGTGAGCGGGTAGCGCACCTTCTGCCACCGCTTGCCGGTGAGCTCGAAGGAGGAGAGCTCGATGATCGTCTCCTCGCCGACCGAGAGGCGCGACCAGCCGAGCCGGTCGAAGACGGGGAGCAGCTCGTCGTGGATGCTGTAGAACACGGGCGTCCAGCTGCGCTCGTCGCAGAACCGCACGAACTCGGCCACGACGTCCTCCCGCCGCTCGGGAGCGCAGGCGGGGTCGGAGAGGGTGATCGCCACGCCGCCGATCACCCGGTAGGCGACTCCGCCGGTCCCGTCGGCCGAGATCCAGTGCGCGTTGCCCTCCCAGGTCCCCTGGTGGCCGAGGCTGCCGGCGCCGTGCAGGGACAGGAGCGCGCGGTACCGCGCCTCGTCGCCGCGGTTCCGCTGCACGTCGGTGGCCCGGAGCAGAGCGACCACCGCCACGACGACCACGAGCCAGAACACCGGGCCGACCCACTCGAAGACGATCCGCGCAACGGGCTCCCGCGGCACGGCGAGCAGTCCGGCGCCGCCGAGGAAGCTCACCGGGACGAAGCGCAGCAGCCCGTCCAGGAGGAGCCTCCCGAGGCCCAGGAGCGGCTCGAAGCTCGTGCGCACGCCGGCCGAGAGCGCCAGGTAGCCGCCGAGGGACACGACGAAGGCGATGGCGACGACCCGCGTCCAGAGCCTCGCAGCGGCACGGGGCGCGCGGATGCGGAAGTGCCTCCTCCCGATCACGAGCATCGCCACGACGGCCAGCGGCACCAGCACCGTCGTCGCCACCCAGAGCAGGTACTCGGCGTAGTACAGGAACTCGGGGTGACGGGCGGCGCGCTGGAGGGAGAAGACCTCCAGGATCGCGATCGCGATGTTCACCCCGACCGCCAGCAGCAGGCCCAGGCGGCGCCCGGAGCGCAGGCCGTAGGCGGCGACGAGCAGGAGGAGGAGCGGGACGAACGTCAGCAGGATCGGCCCGGGGGCGACCAGGCTCAGCTTCACGTGGTGCGCGCAGTGCCGGAGGGCGCGGCTGCACGGGTCCTCGAGGTCCGTCGTCCCCGTGAAGGCGCTCTGCAGCAGTCGGCCGAGGAACGAGAACGGACCGTAGCCCGAGTCCGAGAGGACGGCGACGAGCGGACCGATCGCGGTGACGACGACGACCGCCGCCAGCAGCCCCCGGGACTCGCGGTGCGAGCTCGGGGCCGGACGCTGCGGACGCAGCCCCGCCGCTCCCCGCGCGAGCACCGCGCCGAGCACGAGCCCCGCGCCGCCCGCGAGGAGCCGGTACGCGTCGGCGGAGTCGCCCGCGTAGAGAACGAACATCAGCACGACGGCGAAGACGGTCACCCGGAGCCGGCGACGCCACAGAGCGCCCATGAAGGCGGTCGAGGCGATGAGGGCGCCGACCGCGCCGATCAGCGGGTCGAAGGTGTGGTCGCCGACGGTGTCGCCCGCCCACCACTCCCCGACGAGAGCGCCGATCGACTGCACGGAGGACCCGACGACGATCCCGACGGCGCCGGTCACGAGGAAGGCGAGGAGGGTGCGAGCCGAGCCGAGGCGGCGCTCCGCGGCGAGGAGCATCGGGAGCACCAGCACGACGTCCAGGAGCAGCTGCAGCGGGTCCGCCGCGATCAGGAGGGCGGTCACCGCTGTCCACGGACGGCCGTCGAGGGTCGTCATCGGGCCCGCCGCCCACCAGGACGTCGTCTCGGCTCCTGCGGGGGCGACGAGCGTCCCCGTGATCGCGCTCGCGGTCAGGAGGACCAGGACGACCGAGACGGCCGCGGGCGACCTCCGGACCAGCAGACGCAGGGGGCGCAGCGCCGCGGCACCGCTCCTCGGGAACCACGTCGGCATGCGGGGACGCTCCTGTTCGCAACGGACGGACGACGCTCCGGCGGCATCCGGCGTCAGCATAGCCATGCCCCGCCGACCGGCGCCGTGAACGGCATGCGATAGCGTCACGGGATGACCGCCTCCGACTCCGCACCCGCCGTCGTCATCTCCACCCCCGGCCTCGACGCCGCCGAGATCGCCGCCGTCACGGCCGTCGTCACCGCACTGACCTCTCGCACCGAGGCCGAGCCGGAGACCCCGCAGGAGCTCAGCGGGGGCTGGAACGACCGCGCCGCGGCGGTCCGCGGGCCGCTGCGGCCGGCACCGGGAGCGTGGCGCTCCTTCTCCGGCTGAGCGGACTCGCAGACGCAGCCCGTCGGGGAACGAGCGATCCGCGACGCGGAACGTGAAATTTGTCCCCCGATTAGTCCCCTAAAGTGCTGACTATGCGCCTCCTGGCGGAGCGAGCACACTAGTGGACGTACGGTGCTCCTCCTTCGGAAGGGGCACCGCCAATCACTCGCCGACCAGGGTAAGCAGGCGGGTGTGTTGGGGGCGAGTGAGGGTAATATTCGGGTTGTTACCCTCACTCGGGGTTTGACGGCGGGCCGGGCCCCCTCTTCGGAGGAGTGGACGGCCCGCCGCACTCCGTTAACGGGCTCTTCTCATCACGTGCTGTGCGCTCGACGGGCACTGCTCCCGACGGCTCTGCTCACGCTCGTGCCGCGCCCACGATCGGTCCGCGCCGAGAGACCGGACGCGCCGAGACCTGAGCCGTGCTGAGAGCCGGAGCGTCCCGCCCGCGGCACCGATCCGACATCCGCACGCCCTCCGGGGCGGGTCGCCGCCGGTCGCTGCGCATGCGGACAGCCGCGCCGTCCCGCGCGCTCTCCGCCGCTCAGACGTCCCGTCCGCCGACGCCGTCGCGCCGGATCTCGACCCAGGCGTCGACCTCGTCACCCGCGTCGTCGGAGCCGAGGGCGCCCGCGCTGCCGTCGCCGGCCGTCCGCAGGCCCACGACCGTGACGGCTGACGCCGAGTCGGCCGACGCGGTGCGCACCACCACGCGGTCGACCTCCTCGCGGATCCCGCTCAGAGCCTGGGCGAGCTCCCCCAGCACCCGTCGGCTCTCGCCCTCGGAGGTGCGGTCGAGGCCGCCGTCGTCGAGCACCGACACGGTCACGCCCCGCCGCCGCGCGTCGAGCACGAGACGCCGCACCTCGTCGTCCAGCAGCCGCCGGCCGCGGATCTCGTCGCGCACGGCCGCCTCGAGCAGCCGGCACTCGCGCCGCTCCTCGTCGGTGAGGCCCGGTCCCGGCTCGGCGATGCGCAGCAGCATGTCGGCGGCGAGGGCGCGCGTCTGCTCCAGCCGGACCTCGCGCTCCGTGAGGTGCGCCTCCTCCGCGGCCCGCCACGACGCGGCCGCGCGCTCGGCCGCCTCGAGCACGCGCGCCTCGGAGCCCGCGCGCCCGAGCTCGACGATGAGCAGCTGCGCGATCGCGACCCAGGCGATCCCCCCGACGACGCCGAGAGTGGCCAGCGCGGCCGGGCCGGCCCAGAACACGGTGTGCACGATCAGGAAGCCGACGCCGACCCAGGCGCAGGCCGCGCGCCGGCGGGCGCACACGATCGTCATGAGGGTGCCGACCGCGGCGATGTACCAGGTGGAGTAGCCGTTGGAGGCGCCCGGATCGAGCGACGGCGCGACCAGCAGCGGCAGCGCGACGGCGACCGCGGTCATCCCGACCGCGACGGGCAGGGCGAGCCGGGTCGTCGCTCCCGGCCAGAGGGCGACGACGGTCGCCGCGACGTACAGCGCGACCGCGACGAGGTCGGCCGGCGTGGCCGGGGAGATGCGGAAGGAGAAGAAGGCGAGCACCACGTGGTACAGCGAGAAGCCGGCGCCGAGCGCCTGGAGCAGGGGGCGCGGGTAGGCGATCACGGCCCTCCTCCCGCGTCCGCCCGCCAGGAGAGGACGACTCGGGTGCCCTCGCCCGGAGTCGAGTCGACCCGCGCCGATCCCCGCGCGTTGTGCACCCGCTCGAGGATGGAGAGCCGGATGCCCAGCCGCTCGCGCGGGACGTCGGCGAGCCGGAAGCCGCGGCCGTCGTCCTCCACCACGACCTCCACCGCGCCGTCGCCCAGCAGCCCGTGCACGGCGCGGTGGACGCTGCCGCTCGGACCCGCGTGCTGGACGCTGTTGGCGAGCGCCTGCCAGACCGCGCCGAGCAGCGCCTCGGCCACCGGGCGCGGCAGCGTCGTCGCGCGCGGATCCACTCCGGCGGCCGTCGCGACCGCGATCTCGGTCCCGAAGGTGGACGCCGCGTGGGCGAGCTGGCGCTGCAGGAGCTCGAGCGGGACCAGCCCCTCGGGCGGCTCCGGCTCGTGGTCGGGCAGCAGCACGGCGAGGGTGCGCTGCGCCATCGAGGAGACCAGCGCACGCTCGGCCGGCGACTCGGCGGAGGCGGCGGAGAGCAGCGTCGCGAGCACGTTGTCGTGCACCAGGGCGTCGACCTCGACCCGCTCCACCTCGCCGGCGTGCTGGCGCATCGCCGCCTCGTACTGCTCCATGGCCGTCGTCTGCGCGCGATCGATCTGGTCGGCCGACTGCCGGAGCACGGTGATCAGCACCAGCATCACGAAGCCGACGATGCCCACGTAGGCGGCGTCGAGGATCGCGCGGGTCGGCTCCGCCCCGCCGCCGGAGGGGAGGACGCGCAGCAGCCCGAACAGCACGGTCGTCACCGACACGTACGCGATCGCGATCCGGAGGGGAGCCGCGATCGTGCAGAAGGCGGTGCCGATGGTCAGCAGGTACCAGATCCACGGGGTCTCGCGGTCCGCGCCCCCGGTGGCGACGGCGGCCGGCCAGGTCAGGAGGGCGACGAGGACACCGACCGCGACCAGGACCGCCGTGATCCGCGTGCCCCGCCGCAGCACGGCGGTGACCACGGCGGCGGTGAGCGATCCGAAGACCAGCACCAGCACCGGCCAGGCCACCTCGGGGCGCAGCAGGGGCAGCTGGGCGAGGATCGGCGGGACGGTCTGCACGCCGAAGCCGAAGCCGAAGAACGACACGACCGTGCTGATGATCCGGTCGATCCGCTCGCGCCCGGCGTTGCGGCGGGCGATCGGCGCCTCAGCGCCCGCCATCGCCGTCGTCCGGGTCGATGCCCGGCAGGATGCCGTCCTCCACCGCGCGCCGCAGCAGATCGACCTTCGTCGGGGCGGGACGGCCGATCTCGACGTACTTGTCGCGGATCCGGTCGAGGTACTCCTTCGCCGTCGACACCGAGATCTGCAGCCGCTCGGCCACCAGCTTCAGCGGCAGCCCCGAGGCGTAGAGGTGCAGGACGTCGCGCTCGCGACGACCGAGCACGGCCCGCGCGAAGTCGTCGTCGGCGTCGATGGCCGAGGCCCACTCCAGATTGTTGAGGACCTCGCCGCGGGCGACGGTGCGGATGGCGGCGACGACCGTCGACATGGGCGAGGACTTCGGGATGACGCCGGCCGCTCCCGCGGCGAGCGCCTCCCGCACGGCCACGACGCGGTCGGCGATGCTGTGGACGAGGACGGCGGAGCCGCGCACCTGCCCCCACTTGACGTTGCTGGTGATGCTCGAGCCGTCGTTCAGGGACAGGTCGAGGACGAGCACCTCGATCTCGGCGCCGCCGATCGTGCTCTCGAGGGCCTGGACGGTCTCGGCGGCGGCGACCACCTGCATCCCCGCGCTCTCGACGGCGGCGGCCACGCCCAGGCGCACCGACTCGTGGTCGTCCACGATCGCCACGCGCACGCGCGGGGCCTCGGCTGCGTCGACGTGGGGCTCCATCCCGCCCATGGTACGCAGGCGCGGGCCCGCGGTCAGTCCTCTCGGCGGACCAGTCGCGCAACGGCCTCCACGTGGGAGGTGTGCGGGAAGAGGTCGAAGCCCTCGAGGCGCTCCAGCTCGTAGCCGGCCCCGGTCAGGGCGCCCACGTCGCGGGCGAGCGCGACCGGGTCGCAGGCGACGTAGACGAGCTGCGCCGGCCGCAGCTCCGCCAGAGCGTCGGTGACCGCTCGGCCGGCGCCCGAGCGCGGCGGGTCGAGGACCACGGTCGCCGCGCGCCACCGCGCCCGCTCGCGCGCATCGGCCTGGGCGACGACTTCGCGGAGGTAGCGGTCGACGCGGGCGGTCACCGCGCGGGCGCCGACCTGGTCGGCCAGGTTCTCGAGCGCGTGCTCGGTGGCGCGGGAGTCGCTCTCGACGCTGGTCACGCGCACTCCGGCGCCGAGGCGGTCGGCCAGCGCCGCGGCGAGCAGGCCCACCCCGCCGTAGAGGTCGTGGTTGGCGGCCGACGGGTCCGCCTCGTCCGCGTCGACGGCGGCCTGCACGGCCTCGAAGAGCGCGGCGGCGGCTCCGCGGTGCACCTGCCAGAAGCCGGTGCGGTCGACCCGGAAGGTGCGGTCGGCGACGAACTCGCTCACCACCGTGCGGTCGCGGCGGGCGCGCTTGTCGGAGGGGTCGTGCACGAGCACCGCGGCTCCCTCGGACCCGGCCGCGTCGACGAGGTCGACCACCGAGCCGGGAGCGAGGCGCTCGCCGAGCGGTGCGGCCAGGGAGGAATCGGCGGTCGCGAGGGGCAGCGACTCCACGGTGACGACGTGGTGGCTGCGTGCCGCGTAGGGGCCGACCCGTCCGTCGTCGTCGACGTGGAGGCGGTTCCGCGTGCGCCAGCCGAGGCCGCCGGACGCGTCGTCCCCGCCGATCGGCGAGACCTCCACCTCGATCTCGCGACGGGCGAAGCGGGAGAAGGAGTCGACGAGCACGAGGCGCTTCAGCTCGCGCTGGTAGGCCAGGTCGGCGTGGCCGAGCTCGGCGCCGCCGACGCGCTCCTCCGGGCGGCGGTCGAGGGCGGCCTCGGGCCAGACGTGCTCCACCCGGTGCTCGGACGCCTCGAGCACCTCGAGCGCCTCGGCACGCCAGAAGCTGTCGTGCCGGACCTCGCTGATCCGCGCCCGCACGCGCTCGCCGGGGAGGACGTCCGGGACGAAGACGACGCGGCCCTCGTGCCGGGCGACGAACACGCCGCCGTGGGCGACGTTGCTAATGTCGAGCTCGATCTCGGTCCCGAGTGCGTCGTCGGCCCCGTCGGGGCGGGCGGATGCGGGGGACGGGGTCTGTGCCATCCGTCGAGCATCCCACAGCGTGGGACCGGCCGCAGGGAGCCCTCGTGCGCCTCTACCTCGCCTCCACCTCCCCCGCGCGCCTCGCGCTGCTGCGGGCCTCCGGGATCGAGCCCGTCGTCGTCCCCTCCGAGGTGGACGAGCCCGCGGCCGTCGCCCGGGCCGAGCAGGAGCGGGGCGCGGCGCTGGACGCGGACGCCACCGTCTCGCTGCTCGCCCGCGCCAAGGCGCACGCCGTCCTGCGCTTGGACATCGACGGTCTGGTGCTCGGCGGCGACTCCGCGTTCGTCCTCGACGGCGTCGTCCACGGCAAGCCGCACGAGCCCGAGCGGGCCCGGGAGCGCTGGCGCGCCCAGCGCGGACGCACCGGCCGCCTCCACTCCGGCCACTGGCTCGTCGACCACCGCGGCGGGAGGATCGTCGCCGAGGCCGGAGCGGTCACCTCCGCCGCCGTCACGTTCGCCGACGACATCGACGACGCCGAGATCGACGCCTACGTCGCCACCGGCGAGCCCCTCGAGGTGGCCGGCGCCTTCACCATCGACGGCCGCGGCGCCGGCTTCATCACCGCGATCGAGGGCGACCCCTCGACGGTGATCGGGATGTCGGTGCCGACCCTCCGCACTCTGGTGCGGAGCCTCGGCGTCGACTGGACCGCGCTCTGGAACCGCTGAGGCCCGTCCCGCCCTTGTGAGGAACCGACGAAGGCCCTCCGCTTCTTTGTGGTGAGCCGCGCCGGGCCGGGCGGAGCCGCCCCCTAGGGTTGGGGACCATGCCGAAGATTACGAAGGTGCTCGTCGCCAACCGGGGCGAGATCGCCGTCCGAGTCATCCGCGCCGCCCGCGACAGCGGGATCGCCTCCGTGGCCGTCTACGCCGACCAGGACCGCGACGCCGTGCACAGCCGCCTCGCCGACGAGGCCTACGCCCTCGGCGGGACGACCAGCGCCGAGACCTACCTCGTCATCGACAAGCTGCTCTCGGTGGCGCGCCGCTCCGGTGCCGACGCCGTGCACCCCGGCTACGGCTTCCTCGCCGAGAACGCCGACTTCGCCCGCGCCGTCATCGACGCCGGCCTGATCTGGATCGGCCCCGGCCCCGAGGCCATCGAGCGCCTCGGCGACAAGGTCTCGGCCCGCCACGTCGCCGAGAAGGTCGGCGCGCCGCTCGCCCCGGGAACCCTCAACCCCGTCTCCGGCGCCGCCGAGGTGCTCGAGTTCGTGGACCAGTACGGCCTCCCCGTCGCGATCAAGGCGGCCTTCGGCGGCGGCGGTCGCGGCCTCAAGGTCGCCCGCGAGCGCGACGAGGTCGAGGAGCTGTTCGCCTCCGCCACGCGCGAGGCCGTCGCCGCCTTCGGCCGCGGCGAGTGCTTCGTCGAGAAGTACCTCGACCAGCCGCGCCACGTCGAGACCCAGTGCCTGGCCGACGCGCACGGCAACGTCGTCGTGGTCTCCACCCGCGACTGCTCCCTCCAGCGCCGCCACCAGAAGCTCGTCGAGGAGGCGCCCGCGCCGTTCCTGACGGACGCGCAGAACACCGAGCTCTACCGCGCCTCGAAGGCGATCCTGCAGGAGGTCGGCTACCTCGGCGCCGGGACCTGCGAGTTCCTGATCGGCAAGGACGGCACGGTTTCCTTCCTCGAGGTGAACACCCGCCTCCAGGTCGAGCACCCCGTGTCGGAGGAGATCACCGGCATCGACCTCGTGCGCGAGCAGTTCCGCCTCGCCGAGGGCGGCGTGCTCGACTACGACGACCCGGCGCCCCGCGGCCACTCCTTCGAGTTCCGCATCAACGGCGAGGACGCGGGCCGCGGCTTCCTCCCCGCTCCGGGCCCGGTGCACGTCTTCAAGGCCCCCGGCGGACCCGGCGTCCGCGTCGACTCGGGCGTCGTCGCCGGCGACGTGATCTCCGGCTCCTTCGACTCGCTCCTCGCGAAGCTGATCGTCACCGGCGACAGCCGCGAGCAGGCGCTGGAGCGCTCGCGCCGCGCCCTCGCCGAGTTCGAGGTCACCGGACTGCCGACCGTCCTCCCCTTCCACCGCGCGATCGTCGAGGACCCGGCCTTCGCCCCCGAGGGCGGCGCGCCCTTCACGATCTACACCCGCTGGATCGAGACCGAGTTCGAGAACACGATCCCGGCCTGGAGCGGCGAGCCCGGAGCGACCGACGAGCCGGCGGCCCGCCGGAACGTGGTCGTCGAGGTCGACGGGCGCCGCGTCGAGGTCACGCTCCCCGGCGACCTGGTCGGCTCGGGACCCGCCCGCGGGGCCGCTGCCGCCTCCCCGAAGCGCCGCGGCTCCTCCTCCGTCAGCACCGTCACGGGCGACACCGTCGCCTCGCCCATGCAGGCCACCATCGTCAAGGTCGCCGTCGCCGAGGGCGACACGGTCGTCACCGGCGACCTGGTCGTCGTCCTCGAGGCGATGAAGATGGAGCAGCCGCTCACCGCCCACAAGGACGGCGTCGTGAAGGGCCTCGACGCGACGGCCGGAGCGACCGTCCCCGCGGGACACGTGCTCCTCCAGATCGTCTGAGCTTGTTCCGGGCCGCTCCCCGCGCGGCCCGGCGCGGTCGGCTCCTCGACGTGAGGGGTACCGCAGAGCGGGTCGCATCGCGCTGCCGTCAATCGCTTCGCACGCGATTCCCGGTCGCGCGCTCTGGCGATGAAGGGCCGCACCCCGCGCGGCCCGGCGGAGGGGCGCGTCAGGTGACGATGTGCATGGCGCGCGCGGCGTCCGAGATCGAGCCGGTGAGGCTCGGGTAGACGGTGAAGGCCCGCGCGACCTGGTCGACGGTCAGGCGGTGCTCCACGGCGAGGGCGAGCGGGAAGATCAGCTCGCTCGCCTTCGGAGCGACGATGACGCCTCCGATGACGGTGCCGGAGCCGGTGCGCGCGAACAGCTTCACGAAGCCGTCGCGGATGCCCATCATCTTCGCCCGCGGGTTCGCGGCGAGCGGGAGCTTGTAGATCTCGCCCTGCGCGATGCCCTCCTCGATCTCGCGCTGGCTCCACCCGACGGTCGCGATCTCGGGCTGCGTGAAGATGTTCGCCGCGACGTTGCGCACCTCGGTCGGGTTCACGGCGTCGCCCATGGCGTGGAACACGCCGGTGCGGCCCTGCATGGCGGCGACGGAGGCGAGCGGGAGGAACGTGGTGCAGTCCCCGGCCGCGTAGATCGAGGGGACGCTGGTGCGGGCGACGCGGTTGACGCGGATGTGCCCCGACTCCGTCAGCTGCACCCCCGCGTCCTCGAGGCCGATGCCCGCCGTGTTCGGCACGGAGCCGACGGCCATCAGGCAGTGCGAGCCCTCGACGACGCGTCCGTCCGAGAGCACGGCCTGCACGCCCTTCTCGGTCCGCTCGACGCGGTCGGCGCGCGACTTCGAGAGCACGACCATGCCGTTGCGCTTGAAGACGTTCTCGATCACGGCGGCCGCGTCGGCGTCCTCGCCGGGCAGCACCTGGTCGCGGGAGGAGATGAGGGTCACGCGGGCGCCGAGCGCACGGTAGGCGGAGGCGAACTCCGCGCCGGTCACGCCGGAGCCCACCACGACCAGGTGCTCGGGGACGGACTTGAGGTTGTAGAGCTGGGTCCAGCTGAGGATGCGCTCGCCGTCGGGAGCCGCGGTCGGGAGCACACGGGGGCTGGCCCCCACCGAGACCACGATCGTGTCCGCCTCGATGCGGTCGAAGTCCATGCCCTCGCCGCCGGCAGCCGTCGAGACGATCAGGGCGTTCGAGCCGTCCAGGCGCCCGTCCCCCTGGACGATGCGCACGCCGTGGTGCACCAGGTTCGCGCGCATGTCCTCGGACTGCTGGCGCGCGAGCCCGAGCAGGCGCTTGTTCACCGTCGCCAGGTTGACCGCCACGTCCGGGCGCACCGGCTTGTTCTGCTCCGAGCGGGTGAAGAACTGCACGCCCAGGTCGGCGGCCTCGCCGATGGCGTTGGTGGCCTCCGCCGTCGCGATGAGCGACTTCGACGGGACGACGTCGGTGATGACGGCCGAGCCGCCCACTCCGACCCGCTCGACCAGGGTGACCTCAGCGCCGAGCTGCGCTCCCGCGATGGCGGCTTCGTAGCCGCCCGGCCCCCCTCCGAGTACAGCGATCCTCTGCGCGCGCTCGAACTCGTAAGCCATGCTTCCCATTGTCCTCTCTCACTGAGTGTTCGCCCAATCGCGGGGTGTCGGATCGGCCGCGGGAGTCGCCCTCCGCCGCCGCGCAGCCCGTCGGTAGGGTGGGAGGATGTCCGACCAGACCCTGCACCCGCTCGACGCCCCCGACGCCGATCCCTTCGAGATCGCGGCCCGCGCGGCCGCTCAGATCGCCGAGGCGACAGGGGTCGAGAAGCACGACATCGCCCTCACCCTCGGCAGCGGCTGGGGCAAGGCCGCCGACGCGATCGGCGAGACGACCGCGACGGTGGAGGCCACCGAGATCCTCGGCTTCTCCAAGCCGGCCGTGCACGGGCACGGCGGCACCCTGCGCTCCGTCCTGCTCCCCACCGGCAGGCGCGCGCTGATCATCGGCGCCCGCACCCACTACTACGAGGGCTACGGCGTGCGCCGCGTCGCGCACAGCGTCCGCACCGCCGCCGCGACGGGCGCGACGGTGATGATCCTCACCAACGGCGCGGGCGGCATCAAGGAGCACTGGACGCCCGGGACCCCCGTGCTGATCAGCGACCACATCAACCTCACCGCCGACTCGCCGCTCGAGGGCGCGACCTTCGTCGACCTCACCGACCTCTACTCCTCGCGCCTGCGCGACCTCGCCCGGGGGACGCGTCCTGAGCTGGACGAGGGCGTGTACGTGCAGTTCCGCGGGCCGCACTACGAGAGCCCGGCCGAGGTGCAGATGGCGAGGATCATCGGCGGCCACATCGTCGGCATGTCGACCGCCCTCGAGGCCATCGCCGCACGCGAGGCGGGCATGGAGGTGCTGGGCATGTCGCTCATCACGAACCTCGCCGCCGGCATCCAGAAGACCCCCCTCAGCCACGAGGAGGTGCTCGAGGCCGGCCGCGACGCCGAGGACGACCTCGCCCGCCTGCTCGCGGGGATCACGGGCGCCCTGTGAGCGCCGACGTCCGGGAGCTCGCCGAGGCCTGGCTCGCCCAGGACCCCGACCCGGAGACGCGGGAGGAGCTGGTCGGCCTGCTGACCGCCTCCGACTCGGGGGACGCCTCCGCCCGCGCCGAGCTCGAGGACCGCTTCGGCGCCCGCCTGGCGTTCGGCACCGCGGGCCTGCGCGGCGCCATCGCGGCGGGATCCAACCGGATGAACCGCGTGCTGGTCTCGCAGGCCGCCGTCGGCCTGGCCGACTTCCTGCTGGCGCAGGGCGTCCAGCGGCCCGTGGTCGTGATCGGCTACGACGGCCGGAAGAACTCGCGCGTCTTCGCCGAGGACTCCGCCGCGCTGATGGCGGGCGCCGGCGTGGACGCGGTGCTGCTGCCCCGGCTCCTGCCCACCCCCGTGCTGGCCTTCGCCGTGCGCCACCTCGGCGCCGACGCCGGAGTGATGGTCACGGCGAGCCACAACCCGCCGCAGGACAACGGCTACAAGGTGTACCTCGGCGGCGCCGACGAGGGCTCGCAGATCGTGCCGCCGGTCGACTCCGAGATCGCCGAGCGGATCCTCGCGGTCGCGCGGGACCGGCGCGTTCCGGAGCTGCCGCGCGGCGAGTACCGGCTCGCGGACGAGTCCGTGGTCGCCGCCTACATCGAGGCGACGGCCGCCGTCGGCCGCCAGTCCGCTCCGCTGCGCGTCGTCTACACGGCGATGCACGGGGTCGGCTGGGAGACGGCGCACCGGGTGCTCTCCGCGGCGGGATTCGACGAGCCGGCCGTCGTGGTCGAGCAGATCGAGCCCGACGCGGCGTTCCCCACGGTCGCGTTCCCCAACCCGGAGGAGGCGGGCGCCCTCGACCTCGCTTTCTCGACCGCGCGCTCCGGTCGCGCGCAGCTGATCGTGGCGAACGACCCGGACGCCGACCGCTTCGCCGCCGCCGTGCCCGACGCCTCCGCCCCGGAGGGCTTCCGGCGCCTCACCGGCAACGAGGTCGGAGCGCTGCTCGGCTGGCGCGCCGCCGAGCAGGCCTGCCGCGAGGGCCGCACCGGAGGAGCGCTCGCCTGCTCGATCGTCTCCTCCCCCGCCCTCGGTGCTGTGGCGGCCGACTACGGCCTCGACTTCGCCGAGACGCTCACGGGCTTCAAGTGGATCTCGCGCGTCCCCGACCTCGTCTTCGGCTACGAGGAGGCGCTCGGCTACCTGGTGAACCCCGGGACGGTCCGCGACAAGGACGGCGTCTCGGCCGCGCTCGCCTTCCTCTCCCTCGCGAGCGGGCTCGCCGCCGAGGAGCGCACGATCGACGACGAGCTGGAGTCGTTCGCCGAGCGGTTCGGGCTCTTCGGATCGGAGCAGATCTCGCTCCGCGTCACCGACCTCTCCGAGATCGGCCGGATCATGGCCGGACTGCGCGCGACGCCTCCGACCGCGATCGGCGGGCTCGCCGTCGAGCGGAGCGAGGACCTGCTCGCCGAGGGCGGCGCGCTGCCTCCGACCGACGCGCTCCGCTTCTCCCTGGACGGTGCCCGTCTCATCGCGCGCCCGAGCGGCACGGAGCCGAAGGTCAAGCTCTACCTCGACGCCTGGTCGCACGACTCCGACGCCGACGCCCGCCGGTCGGCCGTCTCGTCCCGCCTCGCCGCCCTGCGCACCGGCGCCGCGGAGCTCCTCGCGTAGGTCCCCCTCCGGTCAGCGGGGCGCGCGGACACCGATCCGCTCGCCCCGCTTCCAGAGCCACTCCACCGGACCGAGCTCGAACCGGCGCAGCCACAGGTGCGCCGCGAGCACGACGACCGCCGCGATGAGCAGGAACGCTCCGACGGTCGCCGGGACGCGCCACTGCGCGGCGGTCACCGCCAGCCCGAGGCCCCAGCCGTAGAAGAGGGCGCCGCCGAGCAGGTTCTGCAGGAGGTAGGCGCTCAGGGCGACCCGGCCGACCTCCCGCGCCCGGCGTGCCGCCCAGCTTTCGGCGCCCCGGCGGAGGCAGGCCTCGGCGAGGGCCGCGAGCAGGCCGAGCCCGACCAGGGGCGCGACGAGGTAGCGCTCGGCGAGCAGACCGGCGGCGCTCCCCCCGATGCCCAGCGCGAGGTCGACGGGGAGGGCGAGGGCGCCGAGGACCATCATGCGACGGCGGAGTGACGCGCCCTCGGCGGCGAGGACCCCCGCCCGATGGAGGCGCGCGCCGAGGAGGAACATCGCGAGGCTGAGGAGCCCGATGAGCACCGGCTCCGCACGGAAGACGCCCGCGTTCTGCAGCCGGAAGAGGGCGAGGCCGAGGAACGACGCGTCCGCGTAGGGGCTCCGGCCGGTCGGCCCCTGTCCGGCACCGTCCGGGCTCGCCGCCACGAGCGCCACGAGCGCCGAGATCAGGACGACGTGCAGAGCGCCGCAGACGAGGATCACGCGGCGCTGCGTCGTCGGCCGGGTGAGCAGCAGCCAGGCGACGACCGCTCCGGTGACGGCGTATCCCATGAGGACGTCGAACTCCGCGATCAGCACGTAGTTGACCGCGCCGTCCAGGAGGAGGAGCGTCGCGCGCCAGAGGTAGCGGCCCGGCCAGCGCGTCCCGCGCCGGACCGCGGACGCGTGCTGGATCGCGAGGCCCACCCCGAAGGCGAGGGAGAGGAGGGCGAGGAACTTGCCCTGCGCCAGCGCCATCAGCAGGAGCTGCGCAGTCCCGGCGGAGGAGGAGGTCTCCGGCGTCACCGGGACGGAGAGCAGTCCGAGCATCCCCCAGGGGTGGGAGAAGATCCAGATGTTCGTGCCGAGGGTCCCGATGATCGCGACACCGCGGACGACGTCCAGGGTCGCGATGCGGCGGCCGGCTCCGGCACGGGGCGGCAATACGGTCGTATTGGTCATGTCCGAGAGCGTAGCCTGCTCGAGCAGTCGAACGAGAGGGACGCCATGCCGGATCGGCGCGAGAGCAGGAGCGACATCCTCTCGGCGGTCGTCGCCGTCCTCTCGACCCGCGGGGCGGAGCACCTCAGCATCCGCACCGTCGCGGCCGAGGCCGGCGTCTCAGTGGGGGCCGTCCAGCACCACTTCCCGACGAAGCAGGCGCTGCTGGCCGGCGCGATGGCCCGGGTCGAGGAGCGCTTCCGCGAGCGGATGCGGAGCCGCCTGGAGGCCGAACCCTCGGCCGAGGTGCGGCTGCGCGTCTTCTGCGACGAGATCGCGTGCGTCGCGGACGAGGACGTCCCCGACGCGATCGTGTGGACCGCCTTCGCCTCCCGCGCCGGCACCGATCCGGAGATCCGCGCGATCCACACCGCCGGCTGGTCGCGAACGGAGGACCTCGTCCTGGAGCTGCTGCGCGCCGCGCATCCCGCGGCGTCGTTCGGCGCCGACGACGCGGCGCTTCTCCTCGCAGTCCTCGACGGCATCGCGGTCTCCCGCGCGGCCGAGCGGCCCGCCCGCCTCTCCCCCGCCCGCGCCCGCCGCCTGATCGGCACCGTCCTCGAGCAGCTCGCCGCCCGCTGACCCCCCAAGACCCGAGCAGCCGTCCGCGCGGGAACCCGGCTCTCGGCACGCCGCTCCGCGGCCACTCGACCAGCAGGGGCGGACGACGGACGCCCTCCCACCGCACGGTAGACACATCGCGCCCTGGAAATGGGAGTCTTGATACGCCGCTCTGCGGCTACTCGACCAGCAGGAGGAGGGAGCGCCCTCTCACCGCAAGGTGGAGGGCGCGTCCGAGAATCGCGTGGCAGCGATTCGAGGCAGCCCGACGGAATACGCTCTGCGGAACGCGCCCCGTCGGGAGGCCGACCGCGCTGAGCCGCGCAGGGAGCGGCTCAGAAACGGACTCAGCCCAGCGCTCGCTCGATCTTCTCCGTGATCTCGTTCTGGTCGAGGTAGTTGTCGATGACGACGACCTCGGCGAAGGTGCGGCCGATGCGGTCGACGAGCTCGCCGGAGGTGAGGATGACCTGCGCGTCGGCGGCGAGCGCGTCGACGGAGGCCAGGTCGGAGGCGATCACCTCGGCCTCGAGGTCGAGGGTCTCGAGGGCGCGCTCGGCGCCGAGCTTGAGGATGGCGGAGGTGCCGATTCCGGCGCCGCAGAGGGTGACGATCTTCATGCGCTTCTTCCGTGGTGCGGGTGGTGCGGGGTGCTGTCGGTGAGGACGGCGTTGATGCTGCGGACGGTGCGGGCGGCGGCGAGGGCGCCGACCGCGTCCGGACGGCTGAGCACGTCGGCGAGCCCGGAGACGAAGCCGACGTGTCCGTGCGCCTGGGTGGCGGCGATCCCGATGACGACCGACACCGGGTCGTTGGTGCTGTGGCCGAAGGCGACGGGCTCGGCCAGCGTGACGACGGAGAGGCCGTCCGCGAGGACGTCGTTGCCGGGCCGGGCGTGCGCGAGGGCGAGCCCGGGCGCGATGACGATGTACGGCCCGAGCACGTCGACCTGCTCGACCATGCGCCGGGAGTAGGCGGCGTCCACCGCGCCGGTCCGCTCGAGGGCACGGCCCGCCTCGAGGACGGCCTCCCGCCATGATCCGGCGGAGTGGCGGAGGGCCACCGCCTCCTCGGGGAGCGCGTCGAGCGGCACCGTCAGGCCGCCTCGAAGCCGGCGCTGATCGTCTCGACGAGCTCGCGGCGCTCGTCGAGCGGCAGGAAGGCGGCGTGAGCCGCGTTCAGCTGGAAGGCCTCGAAGTCGTCGAGGTCGTACCCGAAAGCGTCGGACAGGAGGGCGAGCTCGCGGCTGAGGGTCGTCGCGCTCATCAGGCGGTTGTCGGTGTTCACCGTGACGCGGAAGCCCAACTGGTAGAGCAGGTCGAAGGGGTGGTCGGCGAGCTCGGCACCCCACGCTGCGACGGCTCCGGTCTGCAGGTTGGAGGAGGGGCTGAGCTCGAGGGCGATCTCGCGGTCCTTCACCCACTCCGAGAGCTCGCCGAGGGTCACGTAGCTCGCGTCGTCGTCCTGGCGCTCGATGCGGATGTCCTCCGCGATCCGGACGCCGTGGCCCAGGCGCAGCGCGCGGCCGTCGAGCAGGGCCGAGCGGATGCTGTCGAGGCCGTCCGCCTCCCCCGCGTGGACCGTGGTCGGGAAGTGAGCCGCCGCGAGCAGCTCGAAGGCGTGACGGTGCCGCGAGGCGGGGAAGCCCGCCTCGGCTCCGGCGATGTCGAAGCCGATCGCACCGCGCTCGCGGTGGCGCAGCGCCAGCTCGGCGACCTCGAGCGAGCGGTCGGCGTGCCGCATCGCGGTGATCAGCTGGCCGACGCGGATTCTGTGTCCCTGCGCCGCCGCCTCCTGCACGCCCTGCTGCAGCCCCTCCTGGACCGCTTCGACAGCCGCGTCGAGCGAGAGCCCGGCGCGCTGGTGCTGCTCCGGCGCCCAGCGCACCTCGCCGTGCACGACTCCGTCGGCGGCGAGGTCGAGCACGAACTCGCGGGCCACGCGCTCGAGCGCCGGCGCGGTCTGCATCACGGCGACCGTCGTCTCGAAGGTGGCGATGTAGTCGGTGAGGGAGCCGGAGTCGGCCGTGGCACGGAACCACTCGGCGAGCGCGTCCGGCTCCTCGGCCGGGAGCGGTACGCCCGTCTCGCGGGCGATCTCGAGGACCGTCCCGGGCCGCAGGCCTCCGTCGAGGTGGTCGTGCAGCGACACCTTGGGGAGCTCGTCGATGAGGACGCCCTCGCCCGGGAGGAGGTACTCCTCGGTCTGATCGGTCACGGTGCTCCTCGCAGGTCGGCGGTGGTTCGCCGACCACCCTAGAGGGTCGGCGGAAGCGGCTCGCCGGGCGGCGCCTCCTCCGTGCCGGGCGGCGCGGGGCTAGGAGACGCGCTCCGCCACGAGGGGGCCGCCGTCGAGCACCTCGTCGCCCTCGTCGCCGATCCGGTAGGCACCGTCGAGCGCCTCGAGCGCCCGGGCGAAGCGCTCCGGCTCGTCGGCCGACAGCGTGAGCAGGGGCCGGCCCGCGCGGACGCGGTCGCCCGGCTTCGCGTGCAGGTCGATCCCCGCCGCGTGCTGCACCGCGTCGGACTGGCGGGCGCGTCCGGCGCCCAGGCGCCAGGCGGCGATGCCGAACGGCAGCGCCTGCTGCTCCACCAGGACGCCGTCGCGCTCGGCGACCACGACGTGGGTCTCGCGGGCCTCGGGGAGCGCCGCATCCGGATCCCCTCCCTGAGCGCGGATGACCGCGCGCCAGGTGTCCATCGCCGCGCCGCCGTCGAGGGCGCGCTCGACGTCCGCGTCCGGCTGCCCGGCGAGGGCCAGCATCTCGCGGGCCAGGGCCAGCGTCAGCTCCCGGACGTCCGAGGGGCCGCCGCCGGCGAGCACCTCGACCGACTCCCGCACCTCGTTCGCGTTGCCGATGGCCAGACCGAGCGGCACGTTCATGTTGGTCAGCAGCGCGGTGGTCCGCACCCCCGCGTCGTAGCCGAGGTCGACCATCGCCCGTGCCAGCTCCCGCGAGCGCTCGATGTCGACCATGAACGCGCCGGAGCCGAACTTCACGTCGAGCACCAGGGCGTCGGTCCCCTCGGCGATCTTCTTCGACATGATCGAGGACGCGATCAGCGGGATCGCCTCGACGGTTCCGGTGATGTCCCGGAGCGCGTAGAGCTTCTTGTCGGCGGGGGCCAGACCCGAGCCCGCGGCGCAGATCACGCCGCCGACCGTCCGCAGCTGCTCCAGCATCTCCTCGTTGCCGAGGTCGGCCCGCCAGCCCGGGATCGACTCCAGCTTGTCGAGCGTTCCGCCCGTGTGGCCGAGCCCGCGTCCCGAGAGCTGGGGCACCGCCACGCCGAAGGAGGCGACCAGCGGCATCAGCGGCAGCGTGATCTTGTCGCCGACCCCGCCCGTGGAGTGCTTGTCGACCGTGCGCTTGCCGAGTCCGTCGAACCGCATGCGCTCGCCGCTGGCGATCATCGCCAGGGTGAGGTCGCGGATCTCGTCGCGCTCCATCCCGTTCAGCAGGACCGCCATCGCGAAGGCCGCCATCTGCTCGTCGGCGACGTAGCCGCGGGTGTAGGCGTCGATCAGCCAGTCGATCTGCGCGGTCGAGAGCGTGCCGCGGTCGCGCTTGGTGCGGATGATGTCGACGGCGTCGAAGTCCTCGACGGGGGTGGTGCGGGTCATGCGGGGTCCTCGGTTCGGGAGTGGGAGCGGTGACGGCGGCGCTAGGAGGCGGCGTAGGCCTCGAGCGTGCGCGGGCCGAAGGCGTCGGGGATGACCTCGTCGATCGTCTTCACGCCCGACACGGTCTGGAGGAGCATGCCCTCGGCCGAGTGCTCGAAGAGCAGCTGGCGGCAGCGCCCGCAGGGCATCAGGACGCCGCCCTTCCCGTCGACGCAGGTGAAGGCGACGAGCCGGCCGCCGCCCGTCATGTGCAGAGAGGACACCAGCGCGCACTCGGCGCAGAGCGTGAGCCCGTAGGAGGCGTTCTCGACGTTGCAGCCCGAGATCGTCCGGCCGTCGTCCACGAGCGCGGCGACCCCGACGGGGAACTTCGAGTACGGGACGTAGGCGTGGCTCATGGCCTCCAGGGCGGCCTCGCGCAGCGCCTCCCAGTCGATGTCGGTCACGACGGCTCCTCTCAGGACTTCAGGTACGGCTTGCCGGCGGCGGCCGGTCCGCGGGACTGGCCGACGAGACCGGCCACCGCGAAGATCGTCACGACGTACGGCAGCATCAGCATGAACTCGCTGGGCACGGGCGAGCCGATGACGCCGAGCACGTTCTGCAGGTTGGTCGCGAAGCCGAACAGGAGCGACGCGAGCGTCGCCTTGATCGGGTCCCAGCGGCCGAAGATGACGGCGGCCAGGGCGATGAAGCCCGCACCCGCGGTCATCTCCTTGCCGAACGCGCCGACCGCGTCGAGCGTGTAGTACGCGCCGCCGACTCCGGCGATCGCCCCGGCGAGGGAGACGTTCCAGAAGCGCGTGCGGGCGACATCGATGCCCACGGTGTCCGCGGCCTGCGGGTGCTCGCCCACTGCGCGCAGGCGGAGGCCCCACTTGGTCTTGAACAGGCCCCACCACACCGCGAAGATCGCGAAGTACATCAGGTAGACGATCACCGTCTGGTTGAACAGGACGGCGCCCACGATCGGCACCTGGCTGAGCACCGGGATCGGGAGGCGGTCGAACTTCACCGGCGAGTTGAACGTCGACGCGTCGGCGGAGAGGACCTGGGAGTAGAGGAAGCTCGTCAGGCCGGTCACCAGCACGTTCAGCACGACTCCGACGATCACCTGGTCGACCAGGTACTTGATCGCGAAGGCGGCCAGCACGAACGACACCAGAACGCTCGCGACCATCGCCGCGAGCAGGCCGAGCACCGGCTGGCGGGTGAGGGAGCCGACCATCGCCGCGGTGAAGGCGCCGGCGAGCAGCTGCCCCTCGATCGCGACGTTGACGACTCCGACCCGCTCGGAGATGACGCCGCCGAGCGAGCCGAAGATCAGCGGAGTGGCGAGCCCGACGGTCCCGAGCAGCAGCCCCGAGACGGGCAGCGCGGCACCGGCCGACGCCCAGACGAGGAACCCGATCAGGAAGACCAGGGCGAAGACCGCCGAGAGCCAGAGCGGGATCCGGCGGCCGGCGCGGGTGAGCGCGGCCGACGCGACGGCCAGGGCGACCAGGAGGATCGCGACGACCACGCCCGTCCCCCGCGTCGGGAACGGGATGTCCGGCAGCGCGAAGAAGTCGGTCCCCGCGGCGAGGCGGAACGAGCTCGTCCCGTCGCGGCCGAGGGCCACGAAGAGGACGACGGCGAGCAGCGCGAAGACGCCGAACGCGATCGGCGCCTTCCAGCTGCGGATCACGACGCGGTCGGGGGCGGTGGCGACGGCGGTGCTCATGCGGACACCTCCGAGGTGCGGCGGGTGCGGCGCTTCAGGGCGGCCCCGGGCGTCGGGAGGCGGAAGATCGCGCGCACCAGCGGCGGTGCGGCGATGAAGAGGACGATCAGCGACTGCACGACGAGGACCACGTCGATCGGCACGCCCTCGGCGGCCTGCATCGAGTAGCCGCCCGCCTTGAAGGCGCCGAAGAGGATGCCGGCGAAGAACACGCCCCAGGGTCGGGAGCGGCCCAGCAGCGCGACCGTGATCGCGTCGAAGCCGATGCCCGCGTCGATCCCCGAGGTGAAGCCGGTCGTGACCGTCCCCATCACCTGGGCGCTGCCGGCGAGGCCGAGCAGGCCGCCGGAGAGCAGCATCGCGTACACGTAGCTGTTCTTCACGTCGATGCCCGCGACCCGTGCCGCGTGCGGGTTCTCCCCCACCGCGCGGAACTTGAAGCCGATCGTCGAGCGGTTCAGGAGCCACCAGACGAACACGGTCGCGAGGACCGCGAAGACGAAGCCGAGCGTGAGCGAGTATCCGGGGCCGAGGAGCGCCGGGAAGACCGCGGTCTCCTTCATCCCGGGCGACTTCGGGTTGTTCGAGCCGGGCGCCTGCAGCGCGCCGGGCGTCCGCAGGAGGTAGGAGATCAGGTAGAACGCGACGTAGTTGAGCATGATCGTGAGGATCACCTCGTGCGCGCCGGTGCGGGCCTTGAGCAGTCCCACGAGTCCGCCCCAGAGCGCGCCGCCCAGGATTCCGGCGGCGAGCGCGACGATCAGGTGCACGCCCCACGGGAGGTCGAAGGAGAAGCCGACCCAGCCCGCGCAGGCGGCGGCGATCAGCATCTGGCCGCGGCCGCCGATGTTGAACAGGCCGACGCGGAAGGCCAGCGCCACTCCGAGCCCGCCGGCGATCAGCGGAGTCGCGAAGGCCAGGGTGTCCGTCAGCGGCTTGATGCCGTTGGCGAAGCCCTCGCGGCGGAAGTTGTAGACCGAGCCCTGGAAGAGCGAGGAGTAGGCACCGGAGACGGACTGCCAGATCGCCTGCAGGGTGTCGAGCGGCCGGGCGAAGAAGTAGCCCGACGCCGCCTGGACGTCCTTGTCGGTCGCGGCGATCAGCACGCCGCCCGCGATGAGGGAGAGCAGCACGGCGAGCACCGACATCAGCGCGGTGCCGGAGAGGATCTCGCGCAGGACACGCGAGGCACCGCTCTCGAGCGGGCCGGGGCGCACCTCCTGATCCGGCTTCTGGCCGGGCTCGAGCCCGGACGCCTTCTCGGTCTCCGCGTCGGGATCGACCGCGGGCAGTTGCGCGTCGCTCACGCCGCCGCTCCCTTCTCGGCGGGCGTCTGCCCGGCCATCATGAGCCCCAGGACCTCGCGGGGCGTGTCGGCGGGGACGATGCCGATGATCCCGCCCTTGTACATGACCGCGATGCGGTCGGCGAGCGCCGCGACCTCGTCGAGCTCCGTCGACACCACGATCACGGGGACCCCGGTGTCGCGCGTCTCGACGATGCGCTTGTGGACGAACTCGATGGAGCCGACGTCGATGCCGCGGGTGGGCTGCGCCGCGATGAACAGCCGCAGCTCCCGGCTGAGCTCGCGCGCGAGCACCACCTTCTGCTGGTTGCCTCCGGAGAGGCGGCCGACGTGGGTGCCGATCCCCTGGGCGCGCACGTCGAACTCGCGCACCCGCTCCTCGGCGAAGCGCTCGAGCTCCTTCAGCCGCAGGCCCAGTCCCTTCACGAACGGACCGCGGTCGCTGCGGTCGAGCATGAGGTTCTCGGCGATCGTGAACTCGGCGACCAGACCGTCCTCGGTGCGGTCCTCGGGGACGAAGCCGACCCCCGACTCGAGGACGCGGCGCACGGACAGCCCGTCGAGGCGGCGCCCGTCCAGGGTCACCGAGCCCTCGACCCGCTCCTGCAGGCCCATGATCGCCTCGGTGAGCTCGGTCTGGCCGTTGCCCTGCACGCCCGCGATCGCGAGGATCTCGCCGCGGCGGACCTCGAAGGAGACGTCGTCGACGACGGCCTGGCCGTTGGCGTCGCGCACGGTGAGGTTCGAGACGACGAGGGCCTCGTCGCCCGGCACCGCCTGCTCCTTCTGCACCGTCAGCTCGACGGCGCGGCCCACCATCAGCGAGGCGAGCTCGGCGTTGCTCGCCGTCGGCGACGCCTCCCCCACGACTCTGCCGAGGCGGATGACCGTGATGCGGTCTCCGACCTCGCGCACCTCGCGGAGCTTGTGCGTGATGAAGACGATGGCGGTCCCGGCCGCGCGCAGCTGGCGCATGATCGCGATCAGCTCGTCGGTCTCCTGCGGGGTCAGCACCGCGGTCGGCTCGTCGAACACGAGCACCCGGGCGTCGCGGGAGAGCGCCTTGATGATCTCGACCCGCTGCTGGACGCCGACAGGGAGGTCCTCGACCAGGGCGTCGGGATCCACGTCGAAGCCGAAGCGGTCCGAGATCTCGCGCACCCGGGCACGCGCGGCGGCGAGGTCCAGGCGCCCGCCGGCCTTCGTCTCCTCGTGGCCCAGCATGACGTTCTCGGCGACGGTGAACACGGGGACGAGCATGAAGTGCTGGTGGACCATCCCGATGCCCGCCTTCATGGCGTCACCCGGACCGGAGAAGTGCTGGACCGCGTCGTCCAGCAGGATCTCCCCCTCCTCGGCCTGGTACAGGCCGTAGAGCACGTTCATGAGCGTCGACTTGCCCGCGCCGTTCTCGCCGAGGAGGCAGTGGATCTCACCGGGTTCGACGGTGAGATCGATGTGGTCGTTGGCCACGAGCGCGCCGAAGCGCTTCGTGATGCCACGCAGTTCGAGCTTCATGGGACCAATCTAACTTTCGGTTCGCGCCACGATGCGCCGTCGGCCGGGATCGAGGGACGCAGCGGAGCCGATCCGCCCGCCGGACCGACGAAGAGGCCGGCGGTCCCGAGGTGTGCTCGGGCCCGCCGGCCTCTTCGAGGAAGCGGCTAGGACGCCGCGGGAGCGGACGGGGAGGTGACGGTGATGGAGCCGTCGATGATGCCCGCCTTGATGGTGTCGAGCTCGCCCTGCAGGTCGCCCGAGACCTTCGACTCGAAGTCGTGGAACGGCGCGATGCCGACTCCGTCGTTCTCGAGGGTGCCCACGAAGGGAGTGGGGTCGAAGTCGTCGGCTCCGGCGGAGCTGGTGACGTCGGTCGTGCCGGCCTCGATGCCCTTGAGGATCGAGGTCAGGTACAGGTCGGCGCCGTCGGGGTAGGTCTCGTACAGGTCCGCGTCCACGCCGACCATCGCGATGTCCTTGCCGGAGTCGCGGATCGCCTCGATCGCCGACTGGAAGATCGGACCGCCGACGGGGAGGATGACGTCCGCGTTCTGGTCGATCAGCGACTGCGCGGCCGACTTGGCCTCGACGCCCGCCGCGAAGCCGCCGGTGAAGGAGCCGGTCTGCGCGTCGACGTCCCAGCCGACGACCTTGACGTCCTTCCCCTTCTGCTCGTTGTAGTACTTCACGCCGTCGGCGTAACCGTCCATGAAGATCGTGACGGTCGGGAACTGCTGGCCGCCGTAGGTGCCGACGACGCCGGTCTTGGAGTACGACGCGGCCGTGTAGCCGGCGAGGAACGCAGCCTGCGAGGTGTCGAAGGTGATCGGCTTGACGTTCGGCAGGTCGATCGACGCGTCGTCGATGATCGCGAAGTCGATGTCCGTGTTCGCCTCGGCCGCGGCCGACGTGGCCTCGGCCAGCGCGAAGCCGACGGTGATGATCAGGTTGCAGCCCTGGTCGACGAGGCTGGTCAGGTTCGGGGCGTAGTCCGTCTCGGACTCCGAGGTGACGGTCTTCGGCGTGACGCCGAGGTCCTCCGAGGCCTTCACGAGGCCGTTGTAGCCGAGCTCGTTGAACGACTTGTCGTCGAACCCGCCCGCGTCGGAGACCATGCAGGGCAGGAAGTCGCCACCGGCGGCGGCGCTGGAGCCGCTCTCCTCGGGGGCGGAGGCGCAACCGGCGAGAAGCGCGGTGACGCCGAGGGCGGCGAGACCGCCGAACGCGGCCTTACGCGAGGTGATAGTCAAGATGTCGTCCTCCAGGAATGCGGCCCCGCGCGACGAGCGCAGCAGGGCGTCGATTCCCACACGTTACCCAATGTGACAAGCCGCTCAGCCGCCCGGACGGTAGACCTCAGGAAGCGTTACACAGTGTTGATCTTCGCGACACGCGGAGCGTGTCGCGGGGTGCGGGCGGCTGTGCTCGATTCCGAGCCGCGGAGCGGCTCGGCGCGGTCGGCTGGGCTCGATTCCGAGCCGCGGAGCGGCTCGGCGCGGTCGGCTGGGCTCGATTCCGAGCCGCGGAGCGGCACGGCGCGGTCGGCTTCGCGACGGGTGCGTTCCGCAGAGCGGGTCGCGTCGGGCTGGCCTGAATCGCTGGCACGCGATTCCGGCTCGCGGCCCTCTCCCCTGCTGCCGGACGTCGAAGGCGTTCGGAGGAGCTCCGCGCTGCGCGCGGTCGGGCTCGACGCGATGCTCCTCCATGGTGGTCGAGTTGCCGCGGAAGCGGCGTATCGAGACCCAGCCACCAGCACCCAGGGCGACGGCCGAGGCCCTCATCGAGGGTGGTCGAGTGGCCGCGCGAACGGCGTATCGGGACCGCCGCACGCGCATGAGGCGAGGGGCGGAACGGCGAAGCGCGGCGCCTCCGAGGGGAGGGCCGCGCTTCGACGGGTGGGACGGAGGGCTAGAGGACGTCGGTGCGGCCGGAGAGGCGCAGGGCGTCGACGACGCCCTTGACCTTCTGGGCGTTCTCGGTCGTGGTCACCAGGAGCGCATCGGGGGTGTCCACGACGACGATGTCCTTCACTCCGATGAGGGCGATGGTGCGGTTGCCGCCGCTGACGACGATGCCCGTCGCGGAGTCGGCGAGCACACGCGCGTCCTCGCCGAGGATGGCGAGGTCCGAGCGGAGTCCGCTCGAGTGCAGCTTCGCGATGGACGCGAAGTCGCCCACGTCGTCCCAGGAGAAGTGGCCCGGCACGACGGCCAGCTTGCCCGCGGCCGCGGCCGGCTCGGCGACGGAGTAGTCGATCGCGATCTTCTCCAGGCCCGGCCAGATGCGGTCGACGACCGCGCCGCGCTCCGGGGTGTCCCACGCGGCGGCGAGCTCGAGCAGGCCGGCGAGCAGCTTCGGCTTCGCGCGGCCGAGCTCCTCGAGGAGGCGGTCGGCGCGGGCGATGAACATGCCCGCGTTCCAGAGGTACTGACCGCTGGAGAGGTAGGCGCGCGCGGTGTCGGCGTCGGGCTTCTCGACGAAGGAGTCGACGGCGAGCGTGTGCGTCGCCCCGTCGATCCCGAGGTGCTTCCCCGTGCGGATGTAGCCGAAGCCCACGGCAGGCTCGGTCGGCGTGATGCCGATGGTCGCGATGTAGCCCGCGTCCGCCGCGACGACGGCCTCGGCGACCGCGTCGTGGAACAGCTGCTGACCGCTGATGACGTGGTCGGCGGCGAACGAGCCGATGATCACGCCGGGCTGGCGGCGCTCGAGGATGGCGGCGGCCAGGCCGATCGCGGCGGACGAGTCCCGCGGCTCGCTCTCGAGGACGACGTTGAGGTCCTCGAGGCTCTCGAGCTGCTCCTCGACGGCGGCGCGGTGCGCGCGCCCGGTCACGACCATGATCCGGTCGGCGCCCGAGATGGGCGCGAGGCGGTCCCAGGTGTCGCGGAGGAGGGTCTGTCCCGACCCCGTCAGATCGTGCAGGAACTTCGGGGCGTCGGCCCGGGAGAGCGGCCACAGCCTCGAGCCGATCCCGCCGGCGGGGATCACGCTGTAGAAGCGGTCGAGCGGGGCGCGGCCATCGGTCTCAGGTGATGTCATGTCCGCAGGATACAAGGGAGCCCGAGCGCGACCGTCCGTTCACCCGGGCGCGCGCCGCCGTTCATCCCGCCGCCGTAGCGTCCGGGGCGTGAGAGTCGCGGTCGTCACCGAGAGCTTCCTGCCGTCCTTGAACGGCGTGACCACGAGCGTCCTGCGGGTGCTCGACGAGTTCGCGGAGCGCGGGATCGAGGCGCTCGTCGTCTGTCCGGCCGCGGGGGCGCCGGGCCACTACGCGGGTCACCGCGTCGTGGAGCACCCGGCGATCGCCTACCGCGACTTCCCGGTCGGGATCCCCACGCTGGCCCTCACCCGGGAGCTGGCCGACTTCGAGCCCGACGTGGTGCACATCGCCTCGCCCTTCCTCCTCGGCGCCCGCGCCATCGCCTCGGCCGGCCGGCTCGGCGTGCCGAGTGTCGCGATCTACCAGACGGACGTCGCGCGATTCGCGGCCCGCTACGGCATCCGCGGCGCCCGCGCCCTCGCCTGGCGGGTGATCCGCCAGATCCACGCCGGGGCGGACCTGACCCTCGCCCCCTCCACCAGCGCCCTCGACGACCTCGCCGCCGCCGGCATCGAGCGCACCGCGCTGTGGGGCCGCGGCGTGCAGAGCGAGCGCTTCCACCCGCGCCGCCGCTCCTCCCCCTACGCGCAGGCCGTCCGGGCCGGACTCGGCGCCGACGACGCGCTCGTCGGCTACATCGGGCGCCTCTCCCCCGAGAAGAGAGTGGAGCGGATGGCGGCACTCGCCTCCCTCCCGCACGCGGAGCTGGTCGTGGGCGGCTACGGCCCCTCCTCCGCCCGGGTCGCCGCCGCCCTCGGCCCGGCGGCGCGGATGCTCGGCCGGCTCGACGGCGACCGGCTGCCGGCGGTCTTCGCCGCGCTCGACGTCTTCGTGCACACCGGAACGGAGGAGACGTTCGGCCAGACGGTGCAGGAGGCGCAGGCGTCCGGCACCGCGGTGGTCGCGCCGCACGCGGGCGGCCCCACCGACCTCATCGAGCACGGCGTGGACGGCCTGCTCTACGCGCCTGAGAGCGACTCCGACCTCCGCCGGCAGGTGGAGCGCCTGGTCCGAGATCCCGCACTGCGCGCCCGGCTCGGCGAGGCGGGCCGCCGCCGCGTGCTCCACCGCACCTGGAGCGCGCTCACCGACGAGCTCCTCGCGCACTACGCGACCGCGGGGGCGCCCGCCCTCGCCCTGCCCCGCAGCTAAGGCTCGCCTAAGCCGCGCCCGCCTGCGAGCGCGCTTAGAATCGGAGGGCGAGTTTCTCGTCGCTCCCCGCCCCGTCCCCGTCCACGCGACGTGGGAACAGGTCAGGCCGTCGGAGCACAACCAGGGAGGGTTGTTCGTGTCAGTTCAAGCTGCTCAAACCCTCGCACCCCGGAAGCAGGGGAAGATCCGGCGTCCGGCCGGCACCCTGTACCGCGGTCGCGAAGGCATGTGGTCGTGGGTGCTCCACCGGATCACCGGTGTCGCCATCTTCTTCTTCCTCCTCGTCCACGTCCTCGACTCCGCTCTCATCGCCGTGAGCCCCGAGGCGTACAACGCGGTCATCGGCACGTACAAGAACCCGATCATGGGACTCGGCGAGACCGGGCTCGTGGGCGCCATCGCGTTCCACGCGCTGAACGGCCTGCGGATCATCCTGGTCGACTTCTGGAGCTGGGCGACCCGCAACCAGCGCGTCCTCTTCTGGGTCGTCATGGGCCTCTGGGTCGTGCTGATGCTCGGCTTCGCGCCGCGCCACCTGATCAACGTCTTCAGCGAGGGGGGTGCGCATTGAGCACCGTCGCCGCACCGCGGACCCCGCACACCCCGACCCGCTCCTCCGGCACCAACTGGGAGAAGTGGGGCTGGATCTACATGCGCGCCTCCGGCGTCGTGCTGATCGTCCTGATCTTCGGGCACCTCATCTACAACCTGCTGCTGGGCGACGGCATCAAGGCCATCGACTTCGGCTTCGTCGGCGGCAAGCTGGCGAACCCGTTCTGGCAGTGGTGGGACGTCCTCATGCTGTGGCTCGCGCTGATCCACGGCGGCAACGGCATGCGCACGCTGGTCAACGACTACGCGACCTCGCCCCTGCTGGCCAAGGCCTTCAAGGGCGGCATCCTCGTCGCCGTCGTCGCGCTGATCGCGCTCGGCACCTGGGTCGTCTTCGCGTTCGACCCGTGCCCCGCCGGCACCGCCGCGGACCTGCTGCCCTCCTTCTGCGCAGCGTGACCACGGTGCCGCGGATCGGAGAGGGGCCCGCGCCCCTTCCGGTCCGCGGCATCACGTCCCGGCACCTCCCCCTCCCATCCCCGTACGACGGAGCACCCACCCCGTGAGCACACCAGGCCACTCCCACACCGGCGCCGACCAGAGCGCCTTCGCGCAGACCGTCGGACCCGACGGCGTCCACTACCACCAGTTCGACGTCGTCATCGTCGGCGCCGGCGGTGCCGGGATGCGCGCGGCCATCGAGGCCGGCCCCAAGGCGAGGACGGCCGTGATCTCGAAGCTGTACCCGACCCGCTCCCACACCGGAGCGGCGCAGGGCGGCATGGCCGCCGCCCTCGCGAACGTCGAGGAGGACAGCTGGGAGTGGCACACCTTCGACACCGTCAAGGGCGGCGACTACCTCGTCGACCAGGACGCGGCCGAGATCCTCGCGAAGGAGGCCATCGACGCGGTCATCGACCTCGAGAACATGGGCCTGCCCTTCAACCGCACCGAGGAGGGCAAGATCGACCAGCGCCGCTTCGGCGGCCACACCCGCGACCACGGCAAGGCGCCCGTCCGCCGGGCCTGCTACGCGGCCGACCGCACCGGCCACATGATCCTGCAGACGCTGTTCCAGAACTGCGTCCGGCTCGGCATCAACTTCTACAACGAGTTCTACGTCCTCGACCTGGTGATGACCGAGGTCGACGGAGTGGCCAAGCCCTCCGGCGTCGTCGCCTACGAGCTGGCCACGGGCGAGCTGCACGTCTTCCAGGCGAAGGCGATCATCTTCGCGACCGGCGGCTTCGGCAAGATCTACAAGACCACCTCCAACGCGCACACCCTCACCGGCGACGGCGTCGGCATCATCTGGCGCAAGGGCCTCCCCCTGGAGGACATGGAGTTCTTCCAGTTCCACCCGACCGGCCTCGCCGGGCTCGGCATCCTCCTCACCGAGGGAGCGCGAGGAGAGGGTGCGATCCTCCGCAACGCTTCGGGCGAGCGCTTCATGGAGCGCTACGCCCCCACCATCAAGGACCTCGCGCCGCGCGACATCGTCGCCCGCTGCATGGTCCAGGAGGTGGCGGAGGGCCGCGGCGCCGGACCGCACAAGGACTACGTGCTGCTGGACTGCACCCACCTGGGCGCAGAGGTCCTCGAGACCAAGCTCCCCGACATCACCGAGTTCGCCCGCACCTACCTGGGCGTCGACCCCGTCGTCGAGCCGGTCCCCGTCATGCCGACCGCGCACTATGCGATGGGCGGCATCCCGACCAACGTCAAGGCCGAGGTGCTCTCGGACAACACGACCGTCGTCCCCGGCCTCTACGCCGCCGGCGAGTGCGCGTGCGTCTCGGTGCACGGCTCCAACCGCCTCGGCACCAACTCCCTCCTCGACATCAACGTCTTCGGCAAGCGCAGCGGCAACAACGCCGCCGACTACGCCAAGACGGTCGACTTCACCCCCCTGCCCGCCGACCCGGCCGGCGCGATCCGCGACATGCTCGCCTCGCTCCGCTCCGCCACCGGCACCGAGCGGATCGCCTCGATCCGCAAGGAGCTGCAGGACGAGATGGACAAGAACGCCCAGGTGTTCCGCACCGACGAGTCCCTCGAGGCCGTCACCGGGACCATCCAGCGCCTGCGCGACCGGTTCCGCAACATCTCGGTGCAGGACAAGGGCAAGCGCTTCAACACCGACCTCCTCGAGGCCGTCGAGCTGGGCTTCCTGCTCGACCTCGCCGAGGTCGTCGTCTACTCGGCGCGCAACCGCAAGGAGAGCCGCGGCGGCCACATGCGCGACGACTTCCCGAAGCGCGACGACGAGAACTACATGCAGCACACGATGGCGTACCTCTCCGGTGACGCCCACTCCTCCGACGCCGGTGACCACATCCGGCTCGACTGGAAGCCCGTCGTGATCACCCGGTACCAGCCGATGGAGAGGAAGTACTAGCCATGTCGACCGCTACCCTCGAGCAGCCGCCCGCCGCCCCCGCGGCCCCGGAGGCGTTCACCGTCACGTTCATCATCCGCCGCTTCGACCCCGAGGTGGACGCCGAGCCGCGCTGGCAGGACTTCGACGTCGAGATGTACTCGACCGACCGCGTCCTCGACGCCCTGCACCGCATCAAGTGGGACCAGGACGGATCGCTGACCTTCCGCCGCTCGTGCGCGCACGGCATCTGCGGATCCGACGCGATGCGGATCAACGGCCGCAACCGCCTGGCGTGCAAGACGCTGATCAAGGATCTCGACATCTCGCAGCCGATCTACATCGAGGCGATCAAGGGTCTGCCCCTCGAGAAGGACCTCGTCGTCGACATGGAGCCGTTCTTCGCCTCCTACCGCGAGGTGCAGCCGTTCCTGGTCGCCAACACCCCGGCGCCCAAGGGCAAGGAGCGCGTGCAGTCGGTCGCCGACCGCGCCCGCTTCGACGACACCACGAAGTGCATCCTCTGCGCCGCGTGCACGTCGTCCTGCCCCGTGTTCTGGACCGACGGGCAGTACTTCGGCCCCGCGGCGATCGTGAACGCCCACCGCTTCATCTTCGACTCGCGCGACGACGCCGGTGGAGCGCGCCTGGACATCCTCAACGACAAGGAGGGCGTGTGGCGCTGCCGCACGACCTTCAACTGCACGGAGGCGTGCCCGCGCGGCATCCAGATCACGCAGGCGATCGCCGAGGTGAAGCAGGCCGTCATCCGCGGCCGCGCCTGATCCCCCTCGCGAACGCGTCCGGCCCGCCGGGATCCTCGGATCCGGCGGGCCGGACGCGTTCCTGCGTGCAGGCGGGCGCGTGCACGGGCGCGCCGCGAGGCCTCAGTACGCTGGAGGAATGACCGAGGCGGCCGACACTCCCCGCGGGATCCCGGGCCTGTTCGAGCGGGTCATGCGGACGCGGCCGGTGCGGGTGATGCTCCACTACTCCGAGACCGGCGGGCCCCTCTTCGCCTCCGGACTCGCCTTCCAGGCCCTGTTCGCGGTCTTCGCGGCGCTCTTCGTCTTCTTCGCCGTCTTCGGCTTCTGGGTGCGCGACGACTCGGTGCTGCGCGACTCCCTCCTCGATCTGGTGACCCGCTCCGTCCCCGGCCTGATCGGCGGGAAGAACGCGCTCGTGTCGGTGGACGACCTGCTCGACTCGTCGATCCTCGGCTGGACGGGTGCGATCGCGGCCGCCGGCCTGCTCTGGACGGCGCTGAACTTCCTGGGGAGCCTGCGCCAGGCGGTCCGGCTGCTCTTCTCGCTCCCCGGACCCACGACCCTCTTCGTCCTGCTCAAGCTCAAGGACGCGGGGCTCGCCCTGGTCTTCGGGGCGGTGCTGCTGGTCTCGGCGGGTCTCTCCGTGTTCTCGACCTCGCTGGTGGACGTGGCGTTCGGCTTCCTCGGGATCGGCAGCGAGTCGATGCCGGCCCGTCTCGCCGGCAGCGCGGTCGGCCTGCTGATCATGCTCGCCCTGGACACGGGCACGCTCGCCGGCTCCTTCCGCATCCTCTCGGGCATCTCGATCCCCTGGAAGAACCTCTGGGCGGGGTCGCTGCTCGGCGGGATCGCGCTCGGCGCGCTCAAGGTCCTCGGGACGCAGCTGCTGGGCGGTGCCTCCCGCAATCCGCTGCTCGCCTCGTTCGCGGTCCTCATCGGTCTGCTGATCTGGTTCAACCTCGTCTGCCAGGTGATCCTGATCGCCGCGTCGTGGATCTCCGTCGGGATGAGCGACGCCGGGATCTCGGCGCGCAAGCTCACGCCGGAGGAGCGCGAGAAGGAGCGGGAGGAGCAGCTGCGCACCGCCCGCCGCACCCTCGCCGAGGCCGAGCGCGAGCGGCTTCGCGCCGCGCTGCCGGAGGCGTCCCTCCTCAAACGACGGCGCCTGGAGCGCCAGCTCGCGCAGCTCGAGGAGGAGCTCGAGCAGCTCGCCGCCTGACTCGGCGGACCTCTTCCCGTCCCTCCCGGTGACGCCGCGCCCGGTTCCGCCTGCCGATTCTGTCCGTTTCTGTTGACTTCCCTCCCGGACGGGTCTAAAAAGAGGTAAACGCAGATCCGAGGTCGGCAACGACACCGCGGATCCGGCGCACCACCCACGGCGAGACGACGGAGTCCACATGTACGCACCGGAGCGGCACCAGGCGATCCTGGACCGCGCGCGCACCGACGGGCGCGTCGAGGTCCGCGACCTCGCCCTCTCCCTCGCCGTGACGCCGGAGACGATCCGCCGCGATCTCACCAGCCTCGAGAAGCGGGGCCTGCTGCGCCGTGCGCACGGCGGCGCCATCCCCGTCGAGCGCCTGGGCATCGAGCCCGAGGTCGCCGCCCGCGAGGGACACCTCGCCGGCGAGAAGGACCGCATCGCCACCGCGGCCCTCGCCGAGGTGCCCGACGGCGGCTCGATCGCCATCGACGCCGGCACCACCACGGTGCGGCTGGCGGAGCTGCTCCCCCTGGACCGCCGGCTGACGGTCGTCACCCACTCCCTCCCCGTCGCGATGGCGCTCGTCGGCCGGCCCAACATCGACCTCCACCTCATCGGCGGGCACCTGCGCGGAGTCACGCAGGCCGCCGTCGGACCGTGGGCCGCCCAGGCCCTCTCCACGGTCTCGGTGGACGTCGCCTTCATCGGCACGAACGGCCTCAGCCTCGAGCGCGGGCTCACCACCCCCGATCTCGACGAGGCCGTCGTCAAGTCCGCGATCATCGCCTCCGCGCGCCGGGTCGTGGTCCTCGCCGACCACTCGAAGTTCGGCCGGCAGGACTTCGGGCACGTCGCTCCGCTGTCCGCGGTCGACACCGTCATCACCGACGCCGATGTCGACGACGAGCTCGCCGACGACATCGAGTCGGCCGGCCCGGAGGTCGTCCGCGCATGATCGTCACCGTCACCGCCAACCCGAGCATCGACGTCACCCTCTCCACGAGCGGCTTCGCCGTCGGCGAGGTCAACCGCGCGCACGACGTGCGGCGCGACCCGGCCGGCAAGGGCGTCAACGTCGCCCGTGCCCTCGCGCGCAACGGCGTCGAGGCGACCGCGGTCTACCCGGCCGACGCCTCCACCGGCGTCGACCTGTCCACGATGCTCCGGGCCGCCGGAGTCCGCTCGGCCAGTGCGGCGATCGCCCACCCGATCCGCACCAACATCACCGTGGTCGACGACCGGACGGGCCGCACCACCAAGATCAACGAGCCCGGCCCCGCCGTCACGGAGGAGGAGGCTCACGCCCTCTCCGAGCTGATCGGCGAGCACGTCTCGGCCTCGCCCCGCTGGCTCGTCGCCTGCGGCAGCGTCCCCCCGGGATTGGGAGCGGACTTCTACCCCGCCCTCGGCCGCCTCGCCCTGCACTTCGGCGTCCCCCTCGCCGTCGACACCTCGGGAGCGCCCCTGACCGCGATCATCGCGGCCGGCACCGCCACCCTGGTGAAGCCCAACCTCGAGGAGCTCGAGGAGCTCCTCGGCCGCTCCCTGACGATGGTCGGAGACGTCGTCGCCGGAGCCCGTGAACTCCTGCAGCTGCCCGACGCGCGAGCGCTCGTCAGTCTCGGAGAGCACGGCGCCCTCCTCGTCACGGCGCACGCGTCGTGGTGGGCGGGCGCCCCCGCCGTCGTGCCCCTCAGCACCGTCGGCGCCGGCGACAGCACGCTCGCCGGCTACCTCTCGGCCGTCGACGCCACGGAGGCGGAGCGCCTCGCGACAGCAGTCGCGTGGGGTACCGCCGCCGTCCAGCTCCCGGGCAGCGAAGCCCCGGGTCCCGACTCCCTCCGCCTCGACGACGTCTCCGTCGTCGAGAACCCCGACCCCACCCTCCCGATTGGAGAACTGAGCGCATGACTGCTCTCACCGAGGCGTCGACGGTCATCGTCGACCTCACCGCCGCCACGAAGGACGAGGCCACCGCGCAGCTCGCGAAGACGCTCGCCGACGCCGGCCGCGTCACCGACCTCGACGGCTTCCTCGCCGACGTCCGCGACCGCGAGTCGCAGATGGCGACCGGCATGCCCGGCGGCATCGGGATCCCCCACGCCCGCTCCTCCCACGTCGTCTCGCCCAGCGTGGCGGTCGGCATCGCGAAGCAGGGCGTCGACTTCGGCGCCCCCGACGGCCCGGCCGACCTGATCTTCCTGATCGCGGCTCCGGACGGCGCCGACCAGGCGCACCTCAAGATCCTCGCCCAGCTCGCCCGCAAGCTGATCCACGAGTCCTTCACCGGTTCCCTCCGCGCCGCCGCCAGCGGCCAGGAGGTCGCGGACATCATCGCCCGAGAGGTCGTCGTCTCATGAGGATCGTCGCCGTCACCAGCTGCATCGCCGGCATCGCGCACACCTACATGGCGGCCGAGGCCCTCGAGCAGGCCGCGAAGAAGAAGGGGTACGAGATCCAGGTCGAGACCCAGGGCGCCGCGGGCTCCGATCCCATGTCGGACCGGACCATCGCCGACGCCGACGTCGTGATCCTCGCCGCCGACCTCGAGGTCCGCGGCAAGGAGCGCTTCGCCGGGAAGCCCACCCTCGAGGTGGGCACGTCGGAGGCGCTCGCGAAGGCGGCCGACGTCATCGACCGCGCCGTCGCGAAGGTGCAGGACGCGCCCGCCGCGAGCCCCGCCTCCGGCCCGCGCTTCGTCGCCGTGACCAGCTGCATCGCGGGCATCGCCCACACGTACATGGCGGCGGAGGCGCTCGAGCAGGCCGCGAAGAAGCGCGGCTACCCGATCCACGTCGAGACCCAGGGCGCGGCCGGCTCGGACGAGATGACCGCGGCCGACATCGCCGCCGCGGACGTCGTCATCCTCGCCGCCGACCTCGAGGTCCGCGGCAAGGACCGCTTCGCCGGCAAGCCGATCCTCCAGGTGGGCGTCGCCGAGGCCCTGTCCAAGCCGGACGAGGTCCTCGACCGCGCTCTGGCCCTCCGCGGCTCCGGCTCCGCCGCGTCCGCCCCCGCCCGCTCGACTCCGGCCGCGGCCCCCGCCGCGCCGAAGAAGGTCGGCGTCGGCACGCGCATCCGCCAGAACCTGATGACCGGCGTCTCCTACATGATCCCGTTCGTCGCGGCGGGCGGTCTGCTGATCGCGCTGTCGTTCCTGTTCGGCGGCTACCGGATCGTCGACTTCACGGCCCAGCAGATCATCGACGACGGCTTCAACGTCGCGAACATCACCGACTGGGCCGGAGTGATGTTCCTGATCGGAAGCGCGACCTTCGCGTTCCTGGTGCCGGTGCTCTCGGGCTTCATCGCCTTCGGCATCGCCGACCGTCCCGGCATCGCGCCGGGCTTCCTCGGCGGCGCGGTCGCGGTCACCGTCGGCGCGGGCTTCCTGGGCGGCCTCGCCTCCGGCTTCATCGCCGGCTACGCGGCCCTCTACATCTCGCGGATCAAGCTCCCCGCGGCGTTCAAGTCGCTGATGCCCGTCGTGATCATCCCCCTGATCGCCACCTTCATCACCGGCTTCCTGATGTTCGTGGTGCTCGGAGCGCCGCTCCGCGCACTGAGCGAGGGCCTGTCGTCCTGGCTCTCGGGCCTCTCGGGCGGCAACCTGATCATCCTCGGGATCATCCTCGGCCTGATGATGGCGTTCGACATGGGCGGTCCGGTCAACAAGGTGGCCTACGCCTTCGCGACCACCGGCCTCGCCTCCGTCCCCGCCGACGGCGACCCGAACTCCGTGCAGTTCAAGGTGATGGCGATCGTCATGGCCGCCGGCATGACCCCGCCGCTGGGTCTGGCCCTGGCCACGACGCTCCGCAAGCGCCTGTTCACCGACGCCGAGCGCCAGAACGGCAAGGCCGCCTACCTGCTGGGCGCGTCCTTCATCTCGGAGGGTGCCATCCCGTTCGCCGCGGTCGACCCGCTGCGCGTGATCCCGTCCGCCATGGTCGGCTCGGCCGTCACGGGTGCGCTCGTCGCGCTCTTCGGCTCCACCCTCCGCGCCCCGCACGGCGGAGTCTGGGTCACCGGGCTCGTCGGGCAGCCGATCCTCTACCTTGTCGCCATTCTGGTGGGCATGGTCGTCACGGCCGTCTGCGTGATCATCGCGAAGAGCATCAAGCGCGCCCCAGTGGTCGCCGAGGTGCCCGAGCCCGCCACCGCGCAGGCCGTCCCCGCCTGATCCCCTCCGACCGACCGTCCTGAGCGGTCCCGCCGGCGGTCGCCTCCGCGCTCCTCCCCCTCTCCGAGGGAGTGGCGCGAGGCGGCCGCCGGCTTCCGCGTTCCGGGGTGCGAGCGCGGCCGGGCGGCCCGCTCCGCGGCTCCGAATAGACTGCTCCGGTGACTCGCAGCACCCTCCGCATCGCCTCCGTCAACGTGAACGGCGTCCGCGCCGCCTACCGCAAGGGGATGGGCGACTGGCTCGCCGCGCGCGACGTCGACGTCCTGGCCCTGCAGGAGGTCCGCGCCTCCACGGACGACCTCACGGGGCTCCTCGGGGACGAGTGGGACGTGCTGCACGACGAGGCGACCGCCAAGGGGCGCGCCGGAGTCGCTCTCGCCTCGCGCAGGCGCGCCACGATCCACCGCGTGACGTTCGGCGCCGACGACTTCGACTCGGCCGGACGCTGGCTCGAGGCCGACTACGAGGTCGGCGGCCGCTCGCTCACCGTCGTCTCCACCTACGTCCACTCCGGCGAGGTCGGCACTCCCAAGCAGGTCGAGAAGTACCGCTTCCTCGACGCGATGGAGTCGCGCCTGCCCGAGATCCTGGCGCACAGCGAGCTCGCCGTGGTGATGGGCGACCTCAACGTCGGCCACCGCACGCTCGACATCAAGAACTGGAAGGGCAACGTCAAGAAGGCCGGCTTCCTCCCGGAGGAGCGCGCCTACGTCGACCGCTTCGTCGGCGCCGAGGGCGACCCGGACTACAACGCCGGTGCCGGACTGGGCTGGGTCGACCTCGGCCGCCGGTTCGCGGGCGAGGTGCCCGGACCGTACACGTGGTGGTCGCAGCGCGGCCAGGCCTTCGACACCGACACCGGCTGGCGCCTCGACTACCAGCTCGCCACGCCCGCGCTCGCCGACCTCGCCCGCAGCTACGAGGTCGACCGCGCCGCCTCCTACGACACCCGCTGGTCCGACCACTCCCCCGTGGTCGTCGACTACGAGCTCTGACCCTCTCCCCCGCGAACCGACCCCTCGAGGCCACCCATGACTCCCAGCACCCCGGGCGCCAAGCCCGTCATCTTCTCCGGCATGCAGCCCTCCTCCGGGTCGCTGCACCTCGGCAACTACATCGGCGCGCTGACCCAGTGGGTCGCGATGCAGGAGGACTTCGACGCCTACTTCTGCGTCGTCGACCTGCACGCGATCACGGTCCCGCAGGACCCGCAGCAGCTCCGCGAGCGCACCCGCGCGACCGCCGCGCAGTACATCGCCGCGGGCATCGACCCCGCGCGCTCGACCCTCTTCATCCAGTCCCACGTGCCCGCTCACGCCGAGCTCGCCTGGGTCCTCAACACCCTGACCGGCTTCGGCGAGGCCAGCCGGATGACGCAGTTCAAGGACAAGTCGGCGAAGCAGGGCGCCGAGGCCGCCTCGGTGGGCCTGTTCACCTACCCGATCCTGATGGCGGCCGACATCCTGCTGTACCAGACGGACGCGGTGCCGGTCGGCGAGGACCAGCGCCAGCACCTGGAGCTCACCCGCGATCTCGCCGCGCGCTTCAACTCGCGCTTCGGCGAGACCTTCGCCGTGCCGGAGCCCCACATCGTGCGCGAGACCGCGAAGATCTTCGACCTGCAGAACCCGGGCGCCAAGATGTCGAAGTCGGCGGAGTCGGACGCGGGCCTGCTCAGCGTGCTCGACGAGCCGAATGCGACCGCGAAGAAGATCATGCGCGCCGTGACGGACACCGAGTCGGAGGTGCGTTTCGACCGGGCGGCGAAGCCCGGCGTCTCGAACCTGCTGACGATCTACTCGGTCCTCGCCGACCGCTCCGTCGAGTCGCTGGAGCAGGAGTACGCGGGCCGCGGCTACGGGGACCTCAAGAAGGGCCTCGTCGAGGTGGTCGCCGCCACCTTCGACCCGATCCGCGCGCGGACCGCGGAGCTGCTCGCCGACCCGGCCGAGCTCGACCGGGTCCTCTCCCTCGCCGCCGACCGCGCGTCCGAGACCGCGGAGCGCACGCTCGCCGCCGTCTACGACTCCGTCGGCCTCCTCCGCCGCGTCCGCTGAGGCGGCCGTGCTGCGGCTCGCGCTCTTCGACCTCGACGACACCCTCTTCGCCCATGCCCGCGCTGTGCGGGAGGGGATCGTCGCGTACGCCGCCTCGCTCGGCGCCGCCTACGCCGGCGAGCCGGCCGACGTGCAGCGCCGCTGGCACCTGCTCGAGGAGGAGCACTACCACCGCTACCTCGCGGGCGAGCTCGACTACGAGGGCCAGCGCCGGGCGCGCGCCACGGACTTCGCCGCGGAGGCCGGAGTCGGGCTGACTCCCGAGGAGGCGAGCTCCTGGTTCCGCGGGTACCTCGAGCACTACGTCGCCGCCTGGACCCTCCACGACGACGCGCTGCCCGTCCTCGACCGGCTCGACGCCGCCGGAGTCCGCCTCGGCGTCATCACCAACGGCGTGCTCGACTTCCAGCGGGGGAAGATCGAGGGCACGGGCCTCTCCGGTCGCTTCGAGCACGTGATCGCCTCCGGCGACGTCGGCGTCGCCAAGCCGGACGCGCGGATCTTCGCGATCGCCTGCGAGCGGTTCGGGGTCTCTCCGGAGGAGGCCCTCTACGTCGGCGACCGGCTCGGCACCGACGCCGTCGGAGCGGCCGCTGCGGGCCTGCGCGGCGTCTGGCTCGACCGCGTCGGCGGTCCCGAGCACGGCCGCGAGCTGCCGCCCGAGGCGGTCGAGCTGGGCGTGCGCCGGATCGGCTCCCTGGACGAGCTGGACGCGCAGCTCGGGCTGTCGGCGGACTGAGGCCCCGCCCGGGTGGGGTCACGTCACGCGCCTGCAGCGACTACGCGACCAGCATGCGGATCCGAACAGCCGGGTCTGGATACGCCGCCTACGGCGACTACGCAACCAGCATGAGGTTCCCCGGAACCACCCCATCGCGAAACTTCGCTGCGCCGTCATCGGAACGACGAAGCGCCCCACCCGACCCGAGGGTCGGACAGGGCGCTTCACCGTGAACGGACGCACATCATCCGCTCGCCGCACGAGGCGAACGGGGAGAACGCGTGTCAGCGTTGTCCCCTAACCGGACGGAACCCGCTCCCCGAGACGCGACCACCTCGATGAGCCGACCGCGCCGCGGCAGGCAGGGACTGCCGCGGAGGAGGCTACTGCACGTCCTCGTCGATCCAGTCGAAGGTCTTGGTGACGGCCTTCTTCCAGAGGCGGTACTGGCGGGCGGCCTCGTCCTGGTCCATCTGCGGGGTCCAGCGCGAGTCCTCCTGCCAGTTCTGGCGCAGGTCGTCGAGGTTCTCCCAGAAGCCGACCGCGAGACCGGCCGCGTAGGCCGCTCCGAGCGCGGTGGTCTCCGCGACGACCGGTCGGACGACCGGGACGCCGAGGATGTCGGCCTGGAACTGCATGAGCAGGTTGTTGGCGATCATGCCGCCGTCGACCTTGAGCTCCTGCAGGGGGACGCCGGAGTCGGCGTTGACCGCGTCCAGGACCTCGCGGGTCTGAAAGGCGGTCGCCTCGAGCGCGGCCCGGGCGATGTGGCCCTTGTTGACGTAGCGGGTGAGGCCGACGAGGGCTCCGCGGGCGTCGGAGCGCCAGTAGGGGGCGAACAGACCCGAGAAGGCGGGGACGAAGTACGCGCCTCCGTTGTCCTCGACCGTGGCGGCCAGCGCCTCGACCTCGGGGGCCGAGCCGATGAGGCCCAGGTTGTCGCGCAGCCACTGGATCAGCGAGCCGGAGACCGCGATCGAGCCCTCGAGCGCGTAGTGCACCTCGCCGTCGCCGAGCTTGTAGCCGATGGTGGTGAGCAGACCGTTCTTCGAGTGGACGATCTCGGTGCCCGTGTTGAAGATCAGGAAGTTGCCGGTGCCGTAGGTGTTCTTCGCCTCGCCCGGGTCGAACGCCGCCTGGCCGAAGGTCGCGGCCTGCTGGTCGCCGAGGATGCCGGCGATCGGGACCTCGCGCAGCAGCGACGAGGACTCGACGTGGCCGTAGACCTCGGAGGAGGAGCAGACCTCGGGGAGCATCGACTTCGGGACCCCGAAGGCCTCGAGGATGTCGTCGCGCCACTCGAGGGTCTCGAGGTCGAGGAACAGGGTGCGGGAGGCGTTGGTGACGTCGGTCTTGTGGACGCCGCCGTCGATGCCGCCGGTCAGGTTCCAGAGGACCCAGGTGTCCGTCGTGCCGAAGATCAGGTCGCCCGCCTCGGCCTTCTCGCGAGCACCCTCGACGTTCTCGAGGATCCAGACGATCTTGGTGCCGGAGAAGTAGGTCGCGAGCGGGAGGCCCACGATCGACTTGAAGCGGTCCGCGCCCTCGTCGCCGGCGAGGCGGTCGACGATCGACTGGGTGCGGGTGTCCTGCCAGACGATCGCGTTGTAGACGGGCTTGCCGGTCGTCCTGTCCCAGACGACAGCGGTCTCGCGCTGGTTGGTGATGCCGACGGAGGCGATGTCGTGGCGGGTCAGGTCGGCGCGGGAGAGAGCCTGGCCGATCACCTCGCGGACGTTGTTCCAGATCTCGATCGGGTCGTGCTCGACCCAGCCGGCGCGCGGGAAGATCTGCTCGTGCTCCTTCTGGCCGGTGGAGACGATCGATCCCTTCTTGTCGAAGATGATCGCGCGGGACGACGTGGTCCCCTGGTCGATAGCGATGACGTAGTCAGCCATGAATGATTACTCCTTCGTAACGGGGGTGAAAGGAAGCGCGGCGGTCTAGAGGACCGGGAGCAGCACGAGCGAGGCGAGGCCCGCGAGCACTCCACCGACGATCGGGCCGGCGACGGGCACCCAGGCGTAGCTCCAGTCGCTCGAGCCCTTGCCCTTGATCGGCAGCAGAGCGTGCGCGATGCGGGGGCCGAGGTCGCGGGCGGGGTTGATGGCGTAGCCGGTCGGGCCGCCGAGGGAGGCGCCGATCGCGATCACCAGGATGGCGACGGGCAGCGCGCCGAGCGCGGCCAGACCGCCGTCGCCCTGACGTCCGCCGCCGAAGCCGATGACGACGAAGACGAGGACGAAGGTGCCGATGACCTCGGTGACGAAGTTCCAGCCGTACGAGCGGATCGCCGGGCCGGTCGAGAAGACGCCGAGCTTGTTGGCCGCGTCGGGCTCCTCGTCGAAGTGCTGCTTGTAGGCGAGCCAGCAGAAGACGGCACCGAGGATCGCACCGATCATCTGGGCGAGGATGTAGACGAGGATCGAGACGATGTCGACGGGCACGCCGGAACCGAACTCGGTCGCTCCGCTCGCGACGAGGCCCAGGGTGACGGCGGGGTTGAGGTGCGCCCCCGAGTTGTACGAGACGATCACACCGGCGAAGACCGCGAAGCCCCAGCCGATGTTGACCATGAGGGTTCCGCCGTTGAGACCCTTGCTCTTCACGAGCGCGACGTTGGCGACGACACCGCAGCCGAGGAGCACGAGCATGGCCGTTCCCACGACTTCGGCGAGGAAGACCACTCCGAGATTGTCCACGTTGACCTTTTCCTTTTCGTAAGACGGACGCGCACAGGCGTCCGCGGCGGGCTTCGATGCCCGACGGTGTGAAGTTATCGGCGCCCTGTCCTAGCGACAAGGAACGGCGCGTGCACGTTTGTGCGTTGTCACGACGGAAGCCCCGGTCGAGGTGATCCTCGGTCCGGGGCTTCCGTCGATCCGCGCCTGATCGCCGATCAGGAGGCGGGCACGGCCGTCGGGGTCTGCACCGAGGTGCCCCCGACGTCGACGCCGTTGTACTCCTTGAGGTGCGCGATGGTCGCGTCGACCTCCGACGCGCGGGCGGCGTCGTCCCAGCCCAGCACGGCGCCCGTGTGCTCGGCGAGCTCCTCGAGGAGCTCGCGGCTCAGGCCGCCCGTGAAGGCGTGGTTGGTGCGGCGCATCACCAGGTCGATGAGGTGCACCACGCTCTCGCGCTGGGCGAGGTAGCGGATCTCACCGGTGGTGAAGTCCTTGTCGAAGTCGAGCGCCTCGTCGTGTCCGTCGGCCAGGGCCTCGATGACCTCTTGCGCGCGGGTGCCGTAGCGCTCGAGCAGCTGGCCCGTGCGGGCCGAGGAGAGCCCGGAGCGGTGCTGGCTGATCCACTGCGCGCGGGACGCGTCGGTGCGCGGGAAGCCCTTGCCGCCTCCGATGGGGGTCTTCACGGTGGAGACGCGACGGGTCACGCCGATCCGCTTGAAGACCTCGTTCGAGAGGTGCTCCGACAGGGCGCGGAACGTCGTCCACTTGCCGCCGACCAGGCTGAGCACGGGCGAGCCGTTGCCGGGGAGCGTCGAGGGCTCGATGCGGTAGTCGCGGGAGACGAAGCCCGGGGCCTCGTCGTCGTGGCGGGGCAGCGGGCGGATGCCGGAGAACTTGAAGACGATCTGCGAACGGTCCACGCGGATGGCCGGGAAGACGTGGTTGACGAGCTCGAAGAAGTAGTCGATCTCCTCCTCCGTGCACACCGCCGGCTTCGTGGGGTCGGCGTCGATGTCGGTCGTGCCGACCATCACGCGGCCCTTGAGCGGGTAGATGAGGACGATGCGTCCGTCGCTGTGCTCGAAGAACATCTCGCGTCCCTCGCAGGCCTCGACCAGCTCGGGGTTGTCGAGCACGATGTGCGAGCCCTTGGTGCCGCCCATGAATTTCGTGGTCGTGCCGAGGGCCGTGTTGGTGAAGTCGGTCCACGGTCCGGAGACGTTGACGACGACGTCCGCCGCGAAGGTGAACTCCTCGCCGGACTCGCGGTCGCGGAGGACGACACCCTTCTCGTCGGCGCCGACGGCCTCGACGTAGTTGGCCGCGCGGGCCTTCCTGCCGCCGATCAGCGCGTCGTGGAGCACGTCGAGCGCGAGGCGCTCGGGCTCGTGCACGGAGGCGTCGAAGTAGGTGGCGGTGTACTTGATCTTCGGGTCGAGCTTGGGGAGTTCGTTCAGCGAGCGCTTGCGTCCGTGGAACTGGTGGCGCGGGACCGTGCCGCCGTCGCGGGAGAAGAAGTCGTACATCGTGAGGCCGACCTTGATCAGCAGCGCGCCGCGCTCCTGCGGCTTGCCCGACTTGTGGGTCAGGAAGCGCAGCGGAGCCGCGAGGATGCCCGAGAACGTCGAGTAGATCGGGATCGTCGTCTGCAGCGGCTTCACGTAATGGGGAGCGATCTTCAGCAGGCCGTTGCGCTCGTGCACGCCCTCGTTGACGAGTCGGAACTCGCCGTTCTCGAGGTAGCGGATGCCGCCGTGGATCATGTGACTCGAGGCGCTCGAGGCACCGGAGACGTAGTCGCCGCGCTCGACGAGGGCGACGTCGACGCCGTTGAGCGCGAGCTCGCGGAAGGTCCCGATGCCGTTGATGCCACCGCCGATGACCAGGACCGTGGCGCGGGGGTTGTCGCGGAGAGCAGCGACGCTCTCGCGCAGAGCGGAGTTTCCGGGAGTTCCGTCGGACTGTGCCACTTCGTACTCGCCTTCGTGTCGTAGGGGTGTCGTCGAGGCCTCCGCACCAGCGTGCACCGGGGAGATGACCGATTGATTTCGCGGAGGAATACAGTCATCCTTGACCCGACAACACATCCGGTCAAGACGGGTGGAAATCCGTGCAGGGAGCGCTATGACCCCGGTGAGACCGGTCGTCGAACTCGATGAGACGACCCACGCGACCCATCCCGACAAGACGCGGGACGCGCTGCGTGCGGCCCAGCTGTACTACATGCAGGATCTGACGATGGACGCGATCGCGCACGAGCTGCACACGTCGCGCTCCTCCGTCTCGCGCCTGCTCTCGCACGCCCGCGCGACCGGCCTGGTCGACATCCAGATCCGCTCCCCCCTCGACCGGGCGAGCGCCCTCTCGGCCGAGGTGCGGTCCCACTTCGACATCACGGCGCACATCGTGCCGGTGCCGGACCACACCAGCGAGATCGACCGGCTCGAGCGGGTCGCCCTGTCCGCAGCGAGGATCCTCGGGCAGTTCATCGACTCGAACATGATCGTCGGCATCGCCTGGGGCTCCACGATGAGCGCGATCAGCCGCCACCTGATCGCCAAGGAGACGCACAACACGCAGATCGTGCAGCTGAACGGCGCCGGCAACACCGAGACCACGGGCATCAACTACTCGAGCGAGATCCTCCGCCGCTTCGGTGACGCCTACGCGGCGAAGGTCCAGCAGTTCCCGGTGCCGGCGTTCTTCGACGACCCAACCACCAAGCAGGCGGTGTGGCGCGAGCGCTCCACCCGACGGGTCCTGGAGCTGCAGCAGAGGATGGACGTGGCGCTGTTCGGGCTCGGGTCGCCGTTCGCGGCGGTCCCCTCGAAGGTCTACATCGGCGGCTACCTGGAGCCGAGCGACTTCACCTCGCTCAGCGGCTCCGGGGTCGTCGGCGACGTCGCGACGGTGTTCTACCGGTCCGACGGCAGCTGGGACGACATCCCCATGAACGAACGTGCAAGCGGTCCGGACCTCTCCACGGTGCGCCGCGCGTCGCGCCGGATCTGCGTCGTGTCGGGCGCCTCGAAGCTGCCGGGCCTGCGCGGCGCCCTGGCGGCCGGCCTCATCACCGACCTCATCCTCGACGAGGGAACGGCCCGCGCCCTCATCTCGGACTGACGACTCCCGCCCTTTTGCGGGACGCGCTCGGGTACGCGGCACGCCGACCCAGGCGCACCGGAGCGGCGTCTCGCGGGAGCGGTCAGGACTCGCGGGCGTGCGCGTCGAGGAACTCGTAGACCTCGGCGTCGTCGATGCCGGGGAAGGTCCCCGACGGCAGCGGCGCGAGCACGTGCGCGTGCAGGCGCGCGCTCGGCCAGGCGTTGCCGTCCCAGCGCGCGGCGAGCTCCGACGGGGCGCGTCGGCAGCAGGACTCGTCGGGGCAGCGGGAGAGCTCGCGGCGGTCGGTGTCGCGGCCTCGGAAGAAGCGGGCCTCGGCGAACGGGACGCCCACGGTGATCGAGAACTCCTCGGTGGCGGTCGTGCCGGTCTGCGACGCCGACCAGAAGGTCCCCGCCGGGGTGTCGACGTACTGGTAGTACTCCGTCGTCCGGTTGGTCCGGGTGAACGCGGAGCGCGCCGACCAGTAGCGGCAGACCACCTGGCCCTCGACGGCCCCGGTGACGTCGGTCGGCAGCGGCAGCCCGTCGTTCTCGTAGGCCTTCTGGATGGAGCCGTCCCCCAGCACGCGCAGGAAGTGCATCCGGATGTCGAGGTGCGAGGTGAGCAGGTTCGTGAAGCGCAGGGCGGCGGCCTCGTGGGTGACGCCGAAGCCGTCGCGGAAGTCCTCCACCGAGACGTCCCGCTCGCGCTTCGCCTCCTGGAGGAACGCGACCGCCGGCTCCAGCGGCATCAGGCACGCGGCGGCGAAGTAGTTGATCTCGAGGCGCTGACGGAGGAAGTCGGCGTAGGTCACCGGCCGCTCGTGCCCGAGGAGGCGGTGCGCCATCGCCTGCAGCGCCAGCGCCCGCAGGCCGTGGCCCCCGGGGATCGAGGCGGGCGGGAGGTAGATCCTGCCGTTCGCGAGGTCGATCACCGAGCGGGCGGAGTGCGGCAGGTCGCCGACGTGGATGATCTCGAAGCCGAGGTGCCGGGCCATCTTCGAGACGGAGCTGTGGGTCAGTGCTCCTCCGCGGTGCCCGACGGTGCGGAGCATCTCGCTCGCCACCTCCTCGATCTCGGGCAGGTAGGAGCTGCGCTCGCGCAGCTGGAGCCGCTGGGCGGTGTTGGCCCGGCGTGCCTCCTCCGGCGTGGCGCTCGCCTCGCTCCGGCGACGGGCGAGCTCGCGGTAGACGCCGAGGAACGCCTCCAGCACGGGCGTGCTCAGCCCCTTGTTGACCTTGAACTCGGGCAGGCCGAGCGAGCGGTACAGCGACCCCTTCTGCACGCGCGCCAGCTCGATCTCGAGCGCGGCCCGCTCGCTCGGCGGCTCGTCCGAGAGCAGCGCCGCCAGCTCGACGCCGAGCGCGGCCGCGAGGCGCTGCAGGAGGGAGAGGCGCGGCTCGCGGCGCCCCGTCTCGATCAGCGAGAGCTGGCTCCCCGACACGTCGACGCGCTCAGCGAGCTGCCCGAGGGTCAGTCCGCGCCGGGTGCGGAAGTGGCGCAGGCGCTGCCCGAGCAGCACGGCGTCGGAGCCCGGGGCGGGCGTCGAGGGATCGGTCACGGCGAGCTCCAGCGGTCGGTTGTGACGGAAGCGCAAAAAGGCGGTTTCTTGACCGCCTGAGCGCCGGGAATACCTCCTGATCCTCCTCCATGCTGGCTTCAGGCGCCACTGAGCGCCCCTCCCGGCCCGGCCGGCCTCTTCCCGGCTGCGGCCGGCGACTCCCCACCCCCGTCGACGACGACCACCGAAAGCGGAGCCAGCATGAGCATCTACAGCAACACCGTCCGACTCGAGCCGAGCACCATGACCGCGCCGACGTCCGTCCCCGCGCCCGTCGTGCCGCCGGCGCCCCTCGCCCTCCGCCGCTGGGTGCGCGAGACCGCCGCGATCCTCCAGCCCGACGCGATCGAGTGGAGCGACGGCTCCCCCGCGGAGTGGTACCGCCTGACCGAGCGGCTCGTCGCCTCCGGCACGCTCCTCCCGCTCAATCCGGAGTGGCGGCCCGGCTCGTTCCTGGCCCGCACCGACCCGGACGACGTCGCCCGGGTCGAGGACCGCACCTTCATCTGCACGACCGACGAGGCCGACGCGGGACCGACCAACAACTGGCGCGAGCCCGCCGCGATGAGGGCCGAGCTCGCTCCCCTCCTCGACGGAGCGATGCGCGGACGGACGATGTACGTCGTCCCGTTCTCGATGGGGCCCGTCGGCGGTCCGCTCTCGCAGCTGGGCGTCCAGGTCACCGACTCGGCCTACGCGGTGCTGAACCTGCGGATCATGGCGCGCGTGGGCTCCGAGCCGCTCGCCGCCTTCACCGAGGAGACCCCGTTCGTCCGCGGCGTGCACACCGTGGGGCTGCCCCTCCGCGACGCGGACGGCGTCACCCGCGAGGACGTCGCCTGGCCGTGCAGCCCCGTGAAGTACATCACCCAGTTCCCGGAGACGCGCGAGATCGTCTCGTACGGCTCCGGCTACGGCGGCAACGCCCTGCTGGCGAAGAAGTGCTTCGCCCTGCGCATCGCCTCGGCGATGGGGCGCGAGGAGGGCTGGCTCGCCGAGCACATGCTGCTGATCCGCATCGTCTCGCCCGAGGGACGGCGCTACCACGTCGCCGCCGCCTTCCCGAGCGCGTGCGGCAAGACCAACCTCGCGATGATGCAGCCCGCGATCCCCGGCTGGCGGGTCGAGACGCTGGGCGACGACATCACCTGGATGCGCCGCGGGGAGGACGGACGCCTCTGGGCGATGAACCCCGAGACGGGCTTCTTCGGCGTCGCTCCCGGCACCGGGGAGAGCTCGAACCCGAACGCCGTGCAGACGCTCTGGGGCAACACGATCTTCACCAACGTCGCGCTCCGCGAGGACGGCGACGTGTGGTGGGAGGGCCTGACCGACGAGGTCCCGGAGCGGCTGACCGACTGGCGCGGGCAGCCGTGGACGCCGGCGTCCGGCACGCCCGCCGCGCACCCCAACTCCCGCTTCACCGCGCCGGCCGCGCAGTGCCCGTCGCTCTCCGCCGACTGGGACGCCCACGAGGGCGTGCCGCTGGACGCGATCGTCTTCGGTGGCCGACGGGCGAGCAACGTCCCGCTGGTCACGCAGGCCACCTCGTGGCAGCACGGCGTCTTCCTGGGTGCGACCGTCGCCTCCGAGAAGACCGCGGCCGCGGAGGGCACGGTCGGGGAGCTGCGCCGCGATCCGTTCGCGATGCTCCCCTTCTGCGGCTACAACATGGCCGACTACTTCGCGCACTGGCTCGCGATCGGCGCCGAGCTCGGCGATGCGGCGCCGGCCGTGTTCCAGGTCAACTGGTTCCGGAAGGACGCGGACGGCGAGTTCCTCTGGCCCGGCTTCGGCGAGAACGCGCGGGTGCTGCAGTGGCTCGTCCGCCGCCTGGAGGGGCTGGCGGAGGCGCGGCGGAGCCCCCTCGGCGACCTGCCGGTCGCGATCAACACGCACGGGCTCCTGCTCTCCGCGGCCCAGAAGGAGGAGCTGTTCTCCGTCCCGGTGGAGGCGTGGCTGGAGGAGTGCGCGCTCACGGAGGAGTTCTTCACGCGGTTCGGCGACCGGCTGCCGCCCGAGCTGTCCGCCGAGCTCCAGGCCCTGCGGCTCCGGCTCCTCGCCGAGAAGCTGCCGCTGGCGGCCTGATCCCCCTGACCGAGCCGGCTCCTGCCGGACACCCCTGTGGCCCGCGGGCGGATCATCCCCCTTTCCTCGCACCCCCGCGGGTCCACTCCCCCCTTCCGCTCCCACGACGACGGGCACTATGACCGACCGCATCACGCTCCGCTTCCTCGCCGCCCCGCAGGACGCCACCGCCGACGGCCGCAGCGCCCAGGCCGGCCGCGTCCTCGAGTGGATCGACAAGGCCGGCTACGCCTGCGCCGTGGGCTGGAGCGGCGGCTACTGCGTGACGGCGTACGTCGGCAACGTCCACTTCACCCGGCCCATCTCGGTCGGCAACCTGATCGAGGCGACCGCCCGCGTCATCCACACCGGGCGCACGAGCATGCACGTGCTGGTGCAGGTCGCGCAGGCGGATCCGCGGACCGGCCTCTACGAGGACGCCACGCACTGCCTCCTCGTGTTCGTGGCCGTCGACGACGAGAAGAGGCCGCGGTCGGTCCCGGAGTGGCGGCCCCGCTCGATCGAGGACCTGTCCCTCGCCGAGGGCGCCGCCGCGCGCATCGAGGGCCGCCGACGGCTGCACGACGTGATGCGCGCCCAGGAGTACACCGAGGAGGGCACCGGTCCGCGGATCGTGTTCCGCTTCCTCGCGGCGCCGGGCGACGTCAACTGGGGCGGCAACGCCCACGGCGGGATCGTGATGCGCTGGATCGACGAGGCGGCCGACGCGGTCGCGCAGCGCTGGACCGGCCGCGACGCGGTGGCCGTCTACTCCGGCGGGATCCACTTCTACCGTCCGGTGAGCATCGGGCACCTCGTCGAGGTGGAGGCGCGCCTCATCCACACGAGCGCCCGGAGCATGCACCTGGCGGTGCACGTGCGCTCCGGGGACCCGCGGACCGGCGAGCTGGAGCTGACCACGCAGTGCCGGAGCGTCTTCGTGGTGCGGGGCTCCGACGGGGCGGCCGAGCCGGTCCCGCCTCTCGAGCTGCGAACCGAGGAGGACCGGCGTCTGGACGCCCATGCGCGCGAGCTGATCCTCCTGCGCGCGGCGCTGCCGCCGCTCCCGCTCGCGGGGACGGCCGGCGCTAGGGTCGGAGCGTGAAGCTGCCGATCCTCGTCCTCAACGGCCCGAACCTGAACCTGCTCGGCACCCGCGAGCCCGAGCTCTACGGCTCGGACACCCTCGTCGACGCCGAGGCGCTGGCGGCGGAGGCGGCCGAGCGGCACGGCTTCACGGTCGAGACCTTCCAGAGCAGCTCGGAGGGCGCGATCGTCGACCGGCTGCACGCGGCTCGCGGCTCCGTCTCGGGAGTGGTGCTCAACGCCGGGGCGTACACGCACACGTCGATCGCGATCCGCGACGCCGTCCTCGCGACCGAGCTGCCGATGGTCGAGGTCCACGTGAGCAACGTGCACCGGCGCGAACCGTTCCGGCAGCACTCCTACCTCTCGGACGTCGCGATCGCCGTGATCGTCGGCGCGGGGATCGCCGGCTACGGCTACGCGGTGGACGTGCTCGCGCGAGCGGCGGAGAAGCGATGAGCGGCCTCGGACGCTCCTTCGGCAGCGCGGTCGACGCCTACGACCGCGGGCGGCCCGGCTACCCCGACGACGCCGTCGACTGGATCGTGGGGCACGCCCCCGCGCGAGTGGCGGGCGCCTTCCTCCCGGAGCGGGCCCGCGCGGCGGGAGCCGACGCCTCCGATCGGCTGCGCGCCTTGGACCTCGGCGCGGGAACGGGCAAGTTCACCGCGTCGCTCGCGTCCCGCGGCCTCGCCGTGACCGCGGTCGAGCCCGACGCGGAGATGCTCGCGCGGCTCGCCTCGAATCTGCCGGGGGTCCGCCCCGAGGAGGGGACGGCCGAGGCGATCCCCGCCGCGGACGCCTCCGCGGAGCTCGTCACCGCCGCGCAGTCGTGGCACTGGGTCGACGCCGAGCGCGCGGGAGCCGAAGTCGGCCGCGTCCTGGTGCCGGAGGGCGTGCTCGCGCTGGTGTGGAACATCCGCGACGAGTCGGTCCCCTGGGTGCGCCGGCTCGGCGAGGTCGCCGGAGCCTCCACCGCCGAGCGCTTCGAGACGCTCCGGCCGCCGCTCGGCTCCGCTCTCGAGCGGGTGGCGTTCGCGGCCTTCGAGTGGTCCTTCGAGCTGGACCGAGCCGGGGTGCGGGACATGTTCGCGTCCCGCAGCTACATCATCGCGATGCCCGAGGAGGAGCGCGCCGCGGTCCTCGCGGCGGTCGACGCCGTGGTGGACGAGGAGTCGGGCGGGAGCGGGACCGTCGCGATGCCGTACTCGACGCGCGTGACGATCGCGCGCCGCTCCTCCTCCGCCTGACTCCGCGCCGCGCGCCGCGGACCGCCCCGCCCGCCGACTACCCTCGGAGGGCGCCGCACCGGCGCGAGCACCGAGAGCACGAGGAGAGACGCACGTGAGCATCATCGCCGCCGCAGACGGGTCCGCACTGGGCAACCCCGGCCCCGCCGGCTGGGCCTGGTACGTCGACGACGAGCGCTGGGCCGCGGGCGGCTGGTCGCACGGCACGAACAACATCGGCGAGCTCACCGCGGTGCTCGAGCTGCTGCGCGCGACCGCGCAGGAGGAGGAGCCGCTGCACATCCTCTGCGACAGCCAGTACGCCATCAAGGCCTGCACCGAGTGGCTGCCGGGCTGGAAGCGGAAGGGCTGGCGTAAGGCCGACGGCAAGCCGGTGATGAACGTCGAGATCATCAAGGCGCTCGACGAGGAGCTGCAGGGCCGGGCCGTCACCTTCGAGTGGGTGAAGGGGCACGCCAACCACCGGATGAACGAGGCCGCCGACGTCCGCGCCCGGAGCGCCGCGACCGCCTACCAGCGCCGGCAGCCCGTCGACGCCGGACCCGGATGGCCGACGGCCGCCGCCGCGCCCGCCGCGGCCGCCGCGCCCCCCGTCGAGGACTCCGCCACCCTCTTCTAGCCGCGTTCCCCCTGGGGCAGCCGCAGCAGCCCCGTCGCCACCAGCTCGCGCACCCGCGGCAGCACCGAGTCGGACACCGCCTCCTCCTCGACCTGGAGGAGCGAGGCGACCGCCGCCGCGATCGCCGCCACGGAGAGCTCGCCGTCGCAGGCGCCGACCACGGCGGCCAGCGCCGTGTCGACCTCCTCGACCCGGGCGAAGCCGCCGCCCTGCCGCAGCCGCAGCACCGTCGGATCGTCGTTGCCCGGCCAGTAGTGCCGCTCCTCCGTGACGTCTCCGGCGACGACCAGGGCGAGACCCGCCAGAGCGCGATCGTCGAGCGACGCGAGGGCCTCGGCCGCGTCGAGGCAGGCGGCGAGGTGGCCGCCCAGGCCCGCGGTCGCGACCGGCGTGGTGATGCGCTCGAGGCGGCGGATCGGCGGGCGGGGCTGCTCGGGCAGGCGGAGCGTGACGTAGCCGAAGCCGACGCCGGTCACCCCGCGCCGCTCGAAGTCGGTCAGCCAGGCCTCGACCAGCGCGTCGAACGCGGGGCCGCGAGTCGTGCCGCCGTCCCGGATCCAGGTCTCGGCGTAGACCGCCGGATCCTGACGCTCGCGCTCCACGACCCAGACGTCCAGCGGAGAGGCGGTCCCGCCCATCCAGGCGTCGAGCCCCTCGGGCCCCGCCTCGAGCGCCTGCTCCAGCGGGCTGCGGGCGTCGGCGAGCCAGTCCGCGATCCGGTCGAAGGCGTCCGCGCCCCCCCGGTACTCCCAGTTCCCCAGGAGCTGCGCGACACCGCCGGGCACCAGGTGCTCGGCTGCTCCGAGGATCACGCGGCGCACGATCTCGTCGCCCTCCAGCCCGCCGTCGCGGTACTCGTAGGAGGGGACGCCCTCGGCTCGCGGCGTGATGACGAACGGCGGGTTCGTGACGATCTGGTCGAAGCGCTCCCCCGCGACCGGCTCGTAGAGGCTGCCGAGGCGGAACTCGATGTTCTCGATCCCGTTGAGCGCCGCGGTGAAGGAGGCGAGCGCGAGCGCGCGCTCCGAGATGTCGGTGGCGACCACCTGCTCGGCGTGGCGGGAGGCGTGCAGCGCCTGGATCCCGCAGCCGGTCCCCAGGTCGAGCACGCGGCCGACGGGCCGCTGGATCATCAGGCCGGTCAGCGTGAGGCTCGCGCCGCCGACGCCGAGCACGTGGTCCTCGTCGAGCGCGCGGCCGAGGGCGAGCTCCCCGAGGTCGGAGGCGATCCACCAGGAGGCAGCGCCGCGCTGGTCGACCACGTCGTAGGGGCGCAGGTCGAGGGCCGCGGTGACGACGGCTCCGGCCTCGACGCGCACCAGGCCGAGCTCCACCGCCCCCTCCAGCGCGAGAGCGCCGAACGCCTCGTCCGCGTCGTCGGCCGAGACGGGATCGGCCAGGAGGAACAGGCGGGCGAGGGTGGCCAGCGCGTCGTGGTCGCCGCTGCGCTCGAGGGCGCGGCGGGCGGGGACCCGGTCGCCGCGGTGCAGCGCCTCGGCCGCTTCGTCGCCCCAGAGCCCCCGCACGGCGTCCACGCCGTAGCGGGCGCGGATCAGGTCGTCGCGCAGGAGGGCGATACGGGCTCGGTCGAACGGGTCTGCGGAGAACACCGCTCCATCCTCCTGCACACGGGTCGGCCACCGGGGCCGCCGCGGCCGTACGATCGGAGGCATGCCGCTGACCGGAGAGTACGAACCCAGCACGTCCGAGTGGGCCCGCGAGCAGGCGGAGCTCTACGAGCGGACCGGCGGAGCCGAGGGGAACCTCCTCCGCGGCCGCCCCATCATCGTCCTGACCACCGTCGGCTCGAAGAGCGGGAAGCTCCGCAAGACCGCGCTGATGCGCGTCGAGCACGAGGGCGAGTACGTGGTCGTCGCGTCCAAGGGCGGCGCGCCCGAGCACCCCGTCTGGTACGGCAACATGCTCAAGGAGCCGCACGTCGAGCTGCAGGACGGGCCCGTGAAGAAGGACTACGCCGCGAGCGTGCTCGAGGGCGATCTGCGCGCGGCCTGGTGGGAGCGCGCGGTCGCCGCGTGGCCGGACTACGCCGAATACCAGACGAAGACCGAGCGGCAGATCCCGCTCGTGCTGCTCACTCCCTGGTCCTGAGCGCGGCGGGCGGCTCGGCCCGTCGCTGAGGCGGCCGTCCTCCGGTCGAGGACGCGCCGCACGGCAGGCGCCTCATGCGGGCGGCGAGTCCAGCGGATCCGGTCCGGCCTCAGACCCGGGCCGCGATGAGGTCGAGCACCTTCGGGCTCGAGAGCAGCGCGAAGTGGCCGACCACCGAGACCGCGATGTTCTCGCGCGCCCCGGCGAGGCGGCTCCCTCCGGGGATGTACTGGTCGCGCATCCCGTAGATCGACGTGATGCGCGCGTCGGCCTCGCGCTCGGCCAGCAGGGTGCGGATCAGCGGGCGGTGGGGCGCGAACTCCCGGAGCGCCCGCGCCGGGGCGATCCGTGCGAGCGACGAACCGTTGAACGGGGTCGAGACGGCGATCATGCGCTCGATCCGCCCGTCCTCGCGGTCGTCGACGACCATCATGTGCTTGCCGATCAGGCCGCCCTTGCTGTGAGCGACGACGACGACTCCGCGCAGATCGTGCTCGCGCAGGTAGTCCTGGCCGAGTCCGGCCGACGCGACGATCGGCCGCGTGTTGTAGCCGAGCGCGGGCAGCACGTGGATCGGATGGCCCGCCGCGTGCAGCCTCTCGGCGATGGGCCGGAGGAACTGCCACGTCTCGTAGATCCCGGGGATGAGCAGCACCGGAGCGCCGTCGCCGGACGCGTACCGCGACACGTCCCAGCCCTCCCGCAGGTGCACGAAGCGCGAGCCGTAGGCGTAGCGGTAGTCGCGGAGGTACGCGCGCCGCAGCGAGGTCGAGCGGCGCGGGCGGGCGGAGTCACGTGCCGGCATGGGCCCGCTCCAGCTCCGCGATGTCGAGGCGGCTCATCGCGAGCATCGCCTGCAGAGCGCGCGCGGACGCCTCGGGGTCGGCGCCTCCGAGCAGACGCGGGAGGACCTCCGGCACGATCTGCCAGGACAGCCCCCAGCGGTCGCGGAGCCAGCCGCACCGGCTCTCCTCGCCGCCGTCCGCGATCAGGGCGTCCCACAGCCGGTCGAGCTCGGACTGGCCGCCGACGGTCACGACGATCGAGACGGCCTCGGTGAACGGGAACCGCGGCCCGGCGTTGATCGCCTGGAACCGCTGCCCGTCGAGCTCGAACGTCACCGACAGCACCTCGCCGGGCGACGGGGAGCCCTCCGGCAGCACCTGGCTTCCGGTGATCCGCGAGTTCGGCACCAGCTCCGTGTAGAAGCGCGCCGCCTCCCCCGCGCCGTCGTCGAACCAGAGGAAGGTGCTGACCGCGCCCATCGGAGTCTCCGTCCTGCGCGGGAGGGTCTCCGCGGCTCCCTCAGTGTGCCGCGGAGGCGCCCTCCCCGCGACGGATCACAGCGGGTTGACGCCGAACGCCGTGGCCAGCTTGTCGATCTTCTTGGCGCGGCCCAGCCGGGGCAGGTCGCTGCCGTCGCGGATGACGCGGCCGCGGGCCTCGAAGTCGTCGAGGAAGTCGCGGGCCCAGGCGACGTCGGACGGCGTCGGGCTGATGACCTCGTTGATCACGGCGAGCTGCTCGGTGTCGAGGCAGAGCTTCCCGGTGAGGCCGAGCGAGACCGTGAGCGCGGACTGCTCGCGCAGCACGGGGTGGCTGTTCGAGACGGTCGGTCCGTCGATCGGGCCGGGCAGGTCGCCGATGCGCGAGGCGACGACCAGGCGCGAGCGCGGGTAGGCCATCGCGAGGTCGTCGGCGCTGGTGCCGGTGTCGCGGCGGTAGTCGCCGCTGCCGAACGCGAGGCGGAAGGTGCCGCGGGCGCGGGCGATCGAGACCGCCTCCTCGATGCCGAGGGCGGACTCGACCAGGGCGAGCACCGGGGTGGAGCCGCCGAGGCGGTCGAAGGTCTCGGTGACGTGCTCAGCGGCCTCGGTCTTGGCGAGCATGACGCCGGCGAGGCCGGGCAGGCCCTTCAGCGCGTCGACGTCGTCGGACCAGAACGGGGTGGAGTGGTCGTTGATGCGGACCCAGGCGCGCTTCTCGCCGGTCAGCCACTCCGCGACGTCGGTCCGCGCGTCGGGCTTCGCCTTGGGGTCGACCGCGTCCTCGATGTCGAGGACGATCTGGTCGGCGCGGGACGCGTGCGCGGCGTCGAACGTCTCGGTGCGGGTGGCGTTCACCAGCAGCCAGGAGCGCGCGATCTCGGGGGCGACGTCGCGCCCCTTCCGCTTCGCGATGGCGGTGGTGGTGGTCTCGGGCAACGTCACGTTCGGGTCCTCTCGGTGGCGCGGTCCTCGCTCCGCGGACGCCACCGCTCTGCGACGGCGCCGGGGACAAGGGTAGCGGCTCCCCGTCGGCGGGGCTCCGGGCACTCCGGCGTCTCTCCACTCCGGGGCTGCGACGCCCCGAGCGCTCCGGATCAGCGGCCCTCCGGACGCTCCCACAGCGTCAGCACCGTCGTCGGCACCCGGACCCGCTCGCGCGCGACGAACCCCGCCTTCGCGAGCACCGTGTCCGCCTCGCCCTCCGGCAGCGCCTGCCAGACCCGGTCCTCCCCGGCGAGCGCGGCGTGCAGCGCCTCGCCCTCCAGCAGGACGTCCGAATACGTGCCCGTCGTCCCGTACGGAGCGGCGAGGGCGACATCGTCCACGCCCGCGAACGCCTCCGGGTAGGCGGCGAGCGCCAGGCGGGGCCGGAGCGAGACCGTCCCGGAGGAGCCGAGGAGGACGGCGTCGCCCGGACGGGCCCGCTCCTCGACGGCGGCCGCCAGACCGCGGAGATCCTGCCCGGCCGGCTTCCCGGTGACCGTGCGCATCTGCACCAGGACCGGCAGTGCGGCCACCGCGATCAGGGCGAGGAGGGCGACGCCCGTCCGGGCCCTGAACGAGTCGAGCGCGAGGCCGAGGAGGACCGCGAGAGCGGGCGTGCTCGACGCGAGGTAGCGCGGGGTGAACATCGGCTCGACGAGGAGGGTCCCGAGCACCAGCACCGCGGTCGGCAGCACGATCCAGAGGACGAGGGCCGGTAGGAGCGGCCCGCGCAGGCCGCCCCGCACCGCGGCGACCGCGAGGAGCGCGACGGCGATCCCGGCCAGCCACCACGCGGATCCGAAGAACGGCTCGACCATTACGGTGAACGCGGTCACCGGCTGCGAGCGGAGCCAGCCGACCTGGCCGCTCTGCCCGGCGGCGAGGAGCAGCACCGGCACGGCGCCCAGTGCAGAGAGGGCGCTCGCCGGGAGAGCCCGCACGGCACCCCGGGGCGCCGCGGCCGCGGCGAGCGCGACGAGAGCCGGCAGCACCAGCACGGAGTAGAGGAACACCGCGTCCGCCAGACCCGCGACGGCCGCGAACGCGATCCAGCGCAGGGCTCCTCCGGAGCGGGCCGCCCGCACGACGAGGACCGCCGCTCCCACCACGAGCGCGGTGGCCAGAGCGGAGGATCGCGCCTCGGTCCCCGAGAACGAGGACCGCGGGAGCAGCACGAGCACCGCGGCGGCGAGGAGTGCCGCCCGGGGCCGGTCGAACGATCGCAGCAGGACGACGACGCCCGCCGCCGCGGCTCCCGTGGCGAGAGCGGACGGCGCCCGCACCGCGAGCTCCGACTCCCCGGCGATCGCGATCCAGCCGTGCATCATCAGGCCGTAGACAAGGTGCACCGCGTCCTTCTCCTGCACGAAGGCGAGGAGCTCCCCCACCGGGAGCCGCGCCAGGCGGAGGGTCGCGGCCTCGTCGTTCCAGTAGGAGGGGATCCAGGAGCCGACGAGGGTCAGCGCGGTGGCGAGGGCGAGGACCGCGCTCGCGGGCAGGGTCCGGAGCGCGCGCATCCCGCCAGCGTAGAGGCCGGGCTCAGCGCGCCGAGCGCTCGGCGAGACCCTTCGCGTACGCGGCCTGGCCGACGTGCTGCGTGTCGTCGTCGATCACCGAGACCAGCCGCACCCCGAGAGTCACCGGCGGATCCCACTGCTCGTCGACGACGCGCGCGAGGTCCTCGTCGCCGAGCGTGTCGAGGAGGGCGAGCGTCTGCCGGTGCACGGCGTCGGCGTACTCCGCGAGCAGCGCGGCCGGCACCGCGGCGAGCGCCGCCACCTCGGCCGGCTCCTGCCCGTAGCCGGTCTCGTCGGGCCCGAAGGGCAGGCCGGACCGGCCGTGGAAGCCGTCGGCCGTCCACACCTGCTCGTGGCCGGCGAGCGGGGCGAGGTGGTCGTCCTGCACCCGGACGAGATGCCAGACGAGCCAGGCGGGCGAGTTCGAGCGGGCGTCCGCGCGGAACGCGAGCTGATCGGGGGTGCTGTCGTCGAGGACGGCGTGCACGTTCTCGTGCACCCGGCCGAAGGCGTCGCGGAGGAGGTCGATGGCTGCGCTCATGCCGCCAGCCTGCCGCTCCCGCGCCCGGCGCGGCACCCCCTCCGCGCGCCTCGGAGGAAGTGCGGAGGCGGGTGCCCGATACTCGGCCCGTGACCTCCGGATCCTCGAACCTGGCGACGAAGCCGTGGCTGACCTCCTACGCGGAGGGCGTGCCCGCCGAGATCGACCCTCCCACCCAGACCCTCGTCGACCTGCTCGAGGACTCGGTCGCGCGGTACCGCCGCGGCACCGCGCTCGAGTTCTTCGGCGCCGAGACCAGCTACGCCGAGCTCGGCGAGCAGGTCGCGCGGGCGGCGGAGGGCCTGCGGCGCCTGGGCGTGCGCGCCGGCGACCGCGTCGCGCTGGTGCTCCCGAACTGCCCGGAGCACGTGGTGGCGTTCTACGCCGCTCTCCGCCTCGGAGCGATCGTGGTCGAGCACAACCCGCTCTACACGCCGCGCGAGCTGCGGCGGCAGTTCGAGGACCACGGCGCCCGGTTCGCGGTCGTCTGGAACAAGATCGCCGACGTCGTCGCGACCATGCCCGCCGACCTGGGCATCGAGCGCGTCGTCTCCGTCGACCTCACCCGCTCCTTCCCGCTCGGCAAGCGCCTGGCGCTCCGGCTCCCCCTGCCGTCGGTGCGCCGGTCGCGCGAGAAGCTGACCGCGACCCCCCGCAGCCGCTCCCTGGTGCCCTTCGCGTCGCTGCTGAAGAACCGCCGCATCGCGCGCTCGCACCCCCGCCCGGTCCTCGGCGACACGGCCCTGCTGCAGTACACGAGCGGCACCACCGGCACGCCCAAGGGCGCGATCCTCTCGCACGCGAACCTCCGCGCGAACGCCCTGCAGGGCCGCGCCTGGGTGCCGGGCCTGCGCGAGGGCGACGAGACGTTCTACGCGGTGCTCCCTCTGTTCCACGCCTACGGGCTGACGCTGTGCCTGACCTTCGCGATCAGCATCGGCGCGAAGGTCGTGCTGTTCCCGACCTTCGACGTCGGCCTCGTGAAGGCGGCCGCGAAGTCGTCGCCGCCCACCTTCCTCCCCGCGGTGCCGCCCGTGTACGACGCGCTGGCCCGCGCCTCCGAGCGCCACGAGCTCGACCTGCGCGGCATCCGCTTCGCGATCTCGGGAGCGATGAGCCTGCCGGTCGCGACGGTCGACCGCTGGGAGCGCGCGAGCCGGGGACTCCTGGTCGAGGGCTACGGAATGACCGAGAGCTCGCCGGTCGCCCTCGGCAACCCGGTCGGCCCGACCCGCCGGCCCGGCACGGTGGGCGTGCCGTTCCCCAGCACGACGATCCGCCTCGTCGACCCCGCCGATCCGTCGGTCGACCGCGGCCCGGGCGAGTCCGGCGAGCTCCTGCTCCGGGGGCCGCAGGTGTTCCAGGGGTACTGGAAGCGGCCGGAGGAGACGGCCGAGGCCCTCCTCCCCGGCGGCTGGCTGCGCACGGGCGACATCGCGACCGTCTCGGCCGACGGCTTCGTGACGATCGTCGACCGGGCCAAGGAGCTCATCATCACCGGCGGCTTCAATGTCTCCCCCTCCGAGGTCGAGGGAGTGCTGGAGTCGCACCCGGACGTGACGCGCGCGGCCGTCGTCGGGCTCCCCCGCGAGGACGGCGGCGAGAGCGTCGCGGCGGCCGTGGTCCTGCGGGCCGGGACGGCCGTGGATCCGGAGGCGCTGCGCGACTTCTGCCGGCTGCACCTGACGCCCTACAAGGTGCCCAGGCGGATCGTCCCGGTGGACGAGCTGCCGACCTCGCTGATCGGCAAGGTGCTGCGCCGCCAGGTGCGCGAGAGTCTGCTGGACTGAGGCGACCGGAGCGGGCGGTGGCCCGCGAGGAGGAGGACGACATGGCGAGGATCGTGCAGTACGAGCGGATCGGCGGGCCCGAGGTGCTCGAGACCGTCGAGGCGCCGGAGCCCGAGGCGGGGCCCGGCACCGTGGTGGTCGCCGTCCGCGCGGCCGGCGTGAACCCGATCGAGTGGAAGATGCGCTCCGGCCTGCGCCCGAGCCCGCCGTTCGACGGTCCGCGGAGGCTCGGGTCGGACGGCTCCGGCGTGGTCTCCGCCGTCGGTCCGGGCGTGACCGGTTGGAGCGTCGGAGACCGGGTGATCGTCAGCGGCGCCACCGGCACCTACGCGACCGCCGTCGCGGTCTCCCCCGACTCCCTCGATCCGCTCCCCGACGGACTCGGCTTCGAGGAGGCGGCCGCGCTCGGCATCCCGGTCTCCACCGCCTACCAGGCGGTGGTCTCGCTCGGCGTCGCGGAGGGATCGACGTTCGTCGTCCACGCGGGCGCCGGAGCGGTCGGCCGGGCGGCGATCCAGTTCGCCGTCGACCGCGGAGCCCGGGTGATCGCCACGGCGAGCCCGGCGAATCACGAGGCGCTGCGCGCGCTCGGAGCGGTGCCGGTCGCCTACGGGCCCGGACTGCTCGAGCGGCTGCGTGCCGCGGCGCCCGAGGGCGTCGACCGCGTGCTCGACGCGGCCGGGACGGACGAGGCGCTCGCCGCCTCGCTCGCGCTGGTGGAGGATCCGCAGCACGTCGGAACGGTGGTCGCCGGTCCTCGGGCGGCCGAGCTGGGCATCCGGGCCTGGAGCGGCGGCAGTCCCGTGCCGCTGACCGAGGAGGAGCAGCGCCTCCGCCGCGAGGGCGTGCCGCTGGCCGCCCGGCTGGCGAGCGAGGGGCGCTTCGCGGTCGCGACAGGTCCGCGCCTCCCTCTCGAGCAGGCCGCCGAGGCGCACCGGCTCAGCGAGGACGGCCACGTCCGCGGGAAGATCCTGCTCGTTCCCTGAGCCGGGCCGGCTCCCGGCATCCGTCTCCCCACCGCTTCCCCCGCTCTCACCGTCGAGAAGGAGTCCCCGTGTCCACTGACGACACCACCCCCGTGATCCTGGGGGGCGCCCGCACCCCGTTCGCCCGCTTCTCCGGAGCCTTCGCGCCGCTCTCGGGCGTCGAGCTCGGCGCCGCTGCCATCCGAGGGGCTCTCGAGCGCTCGGGCGCCTCCGCGGCCGACGTCGACGCGGTCGTACTCGGCCAGGTGATCCAGGCCGGAGCCGGTCAGGGCCCCGCCCGGCAGGCCGCGGTCCTCGCGGGCCTGGGCTGGGACGTCCCGGCGGTCACGATCAACAAGCTCTGCCTGTCGGGTCTCACCGCGGTGATCGACGCGGCGCGGATGATCCGGCTCGGCGAGGCGCAGGTGGTCGTCGCCGGAGGGCAGGAGTCGATGACCAACGCGCCGCACCTCCTGCTCGGATCCCGCTCGGGCCTGGGTGTCGGTCCGCGTCCGCTCGAGGACGCACTCCTCCACGACGGCCTGCTCGATCCGTTCGACCGCCGCCTGATGGGGAGGGTGACCGACGACGGCAACGCCGCACGGGGCATCCGCCGCGAGCGCCAGGACGCCTTCGCCGCGCTCTCGCACCAGCGGGCCGCCGCGGCACGGTCCACCGGCGTGCTCGCCGAGGAGATCGTGCCGGTCGCGGTTCCGCAGCGGCGCGGACCGGACCTCGTCGTGTCCGCCGACGACGGGATCCGGGAGGACAGCACGGTCGAGACGCTCGCCCGGCTGGCCCCCGCGTTCTCGCCCGAGGGCACGATCACGGCGGGCAGCTCGTCCCCGATCACGGACGGCGCCGCCGCGCTGGTCGTCGTGTCCCGCGGCTGGGCCCGCGAGCGCGGACTGCCCTGGCTCGCGACCGTCGCCGAGCACGGGCAGGTCGCCGGACCGGACAACTCCCTGCATTCACAGCCGTCGGCGGCGATCCTCCGGGCGCTCGGCCGCCGCGGTGCAGCGGTGTCCGACCTGGACCTGATCGAGATCAACGAGGCGTTCGCCTCCGTCGTCCTCCAGTCGGCGGACGATCTCGGCGTCGAGCCCGAGGCGGTCAACCCCGACGGCGGGGCGATCGCGCTCGGCCACCCTGTGGGCGCCTCCGGAGCACGGCTGGCCCTGCACCTGGCGCTGGCCCTCCGGCGCCGGGGCGGCGGTCTGGGCGTCGCCGCGCTCTGCGGCGGAGGCGGCCAGGGCGAGGCGCTGATCCTCGAGGGCTGACCCGCGGTCCGCCCCCAGGAGTGCGTCGGCGCCTCCGGCTACGCTCGCGGGATGAGCATCCTGAGCGCCGACGGCCTCGCCTTCGTCACCGAGCGCCACCTGGCCACCCTCTCCACCCCCGGCCGCCAGGGTCGCCTGCACGTGGTCGCCGTGGGCTTCACCTATGAGGACGGCGTCGTCCGCGTCATCACCTCCCGCGAGAGCCAGAAGGTGCTCAACGTCCGGCGGGGCGGCACCGCGACGGTCGGGCAGGTCGACGGCATCCGGTGGCTGAGCCTGGGCGGTCCGGCGACGATCGAGGAGGAGCCGGACGCCGTGCAGCACGCCGTCGAGCTCTACTCCCAGCGCTACCGCACCCCGCGCCCGAACCCCCTCCGCGTCGCTATCCGCATCGACGTCGACTTCGCCCTCGCCTCCTCCGGCCTGCGCGCGGAGTAGCCGGGTGGCCCGCGGCGACGCGCTGGGCGGGGGCGGTGCCGTCTCCTCCCTCCGCACCTACCGCTACGTCCGCCTCTCCCTGGTGGCGGCCGTGGTGCTCCTCACGGCCGGCCTCGTCCACCAGCTCGTCGTCGGAGGCCCGCTGCGCTCGATCAGCGCCTCGTACTACACCCCGGTCCGCTCCCTCTTCACCGGGGCGCTCTTCGCGGTCGGCGTCGCGCTGGTCGTCCTCGCCGGGAGGAGCGTGCGGCGCTTCCTCCTACTGCTGGCGGGCATGACGGCGCCGGTCATCGCGATCGTGCCGGTGCCCCTCGCCTCGGAGGAGCTGCAGCGCCTCCAGGGAGCGGTGTGCCCGGCGGGAGGGGCGTCGTGCCTTCCCGCGACGGCCGCGGGTGAGGTCGCCGCCTCCCTGCCCGCCTACCTGGTCACGGCCGCGGCCGTCCTCGTCGCCTCCGTGATCCTGCTCGCCCTCGACCGGGTCCTCGACCGCTGGGCGCTCGTCCGCACCGCGATCGCCGCCGCCCTCCTGATCGCCCTGGCGGCCTGGAGCACGCTCCCGTCGTTCCTGCGGCTCGGCCACTACGCCGCCGCCGGCGTCTTCTTCCTCCTCATCGCCGTCACCGCGGGTCTGCACGCCGTCGCGGTGCGCGAGGAGGGAGCGAGCGGGCCGGGGACGCCGCGCTTCTACTCCCGCTGCTACGCCGTTCTCGCGGTGCTGATCGCCGCGGTCGATGCGGCGCTGGTGCTCCTGCTTCTCACGGGGCGGGGAGCGGAACTTCTCGGCGAGCAGTGGCTCCTGCTCGGCGAGGCCGTCGCGCTCGCCCTCTTCGGGATCTTCTGGGTGCTGCAGACCGTCGAGAACTGGGATCGTCCCGACGTGCTGCTCGTCGCGCGGGGCTGAGGGGGCCGGTGACGGACGGCCCCCTCAGCCGCTCAGCGCTTGAGGGTGATCGAAGAGCTCCGCCCGAGGTTCCCTGCGGCGTCGGAGGCGTGCGCGACGATCGCGTAGCGCCCGGCCGGGTAGGAGGAGGCCGAGACGGTCAGGCGCCACGTGCCGTCCGACGCCCTCGTCGCGTCGCCCAGCCGCGTGGCTCCGCTCCAGAAGCTCAGCTTCGTCGTGCCGACGTCGTCCTTGGCGGTGGCGACCAGGGTGACAGAGCCGCGCACCGTCGATCCGCTCGTCGGCGCGGTGATGACGGTCTTCGGAGCCGTCGTGTCGCGCGACGGCGCGGGCGAGCCCGTGGGTGCCGGAGCAGGAGCCGCGGTGGGCGCCGACGTGGGAGTCGGGGTCGGGGTCGGAGCCGGTTCGTCGCCGAGGCCCCAGGCCGTCCACAGCTCCTCCGCGATCATCGCCTGGCCGGCGACGTTCGGGTGGAAGTAGTCGACGTCCGTCGAGAGCTGGTCGAGCGAGATCGGAGCCGCCGTGAGGGCGCCGCCGTCCCAGACGCAGTCGTTCGCGGCGGACGCGCAGGCCGATTCCAGTGCCTCGTTGAAGGCGGCCTCCCGGTCCTCCGCCGCCGCGAGCGAGGCGGTGTAGGCCGAGCCGGTCAGCGGGGCTCCGGTCGTCGCGTCGACTCCGCGCTGGGTCCGGCAGACCCCGCCCCAGGCCCAGATCGCGGCGCCCGGCGTCGACTTCACGGCCTCCCACTCCGACTCGATGTCCGGGACCGAGCCGACGAGCACCGTCGCCTCCGGCCACTCCTCGCCGATGGAGCGCAGTATCCGGGTCGCCGACGCCGCGAAGGAGGCCGCGGGCGTCATCGCGTAGCCGTCGCGGGAGTCGGGCGAGAGGCTCAGCGAGCAGAGGTCGTTGCCGCCGATCAGCAGCGTGACCACGTCCGGCTCCTCCCCGGCCGCGACCGCGGCGTCGATCCGCGACTCGACTCCGCTGATGACCGCGCCCGACTTCGCGTAGTTCACCGCGCGGACCGCCGTCCGCGGATCCGCCGCCGCCAAACGGCTCGCGATCGAGTCGACCGCGGGCGCCGATCCCGTCGCCCAGGAGTTCTCGACGCAGTCGCGGTTCACCCCGCAGGTCGTCGCCGCGCGCGTGATCGAGTCGCCGAGCGCGAGCAGCGTCTGCGTCCCGGACGCCTGCGCCGGCGGTGCCGCCAGGAGCCCCGCCAGGAGCGCGATCGCCCCCGCGCCGACCCCTGCTGCTCTCCGCCGTGCCCTGTGTGCTGTGGTCCCCATGTCGTCCCGTCCCCTGGTCGTCCATCGTTCGAGTGCCTCGCGTGCTGCGAGAGCACGAGGGGCGAGCGTACGTCGCCGCGGATCCCCCGACGGACCGGAGGAGGGCGGCTCCCGTCCGTCGCGGCCCGGATGGGGGACACGGAGGACGTCTGTCGGCGGTCGGGCGGGAGCGATCCGGGAGGGGAGAGGCGGGCGGCCGCGAGCACGACGGCTGCTCACCGCGGAGGACCGGCCTTCGGCCGCAGGGCGGGAACGGCAGGGCAGACGGCGAGCGCGACCAGCACGTTCTCGCAGAGCGGGCCGCCGGGAGAACGCAGAAGGCCCGCTCTCTCGAGCGGGCCTTCTGTGGTGGTGGATCCGAGGGGATTCGAACCCCTGACCTCTTCATTGCGAACGAAGCGCGCTACCAACTGCGCCACGGACCCGTGCCTTCCGAGCCGTCACCGGCCCGAACAACTCGTCCACACTAGCACGGACGAGCAGGCGCCTCGCACTCGGGTCAGGCCCCGCGGCGGCGCTGCAGCGCCTGGTCGAGGTCGATCGCGTCGACGCCGTCCACGACGCCCATCGCGGCGAAGCGGGAGGAGGGACGCGGCGCCTCGGGAGCGGGAGCGGCAGCACGCGGGACGCGCAGCGGCGCCACCTCGGGAGCGGTCGCGGCGGCGCGCTGGGCGAGCTCCGCCTCCGCCGCGGCGGTGCGCAGGCGCTCCACGGCGTCGATCGACGCCATCGCGGAGGCGGCCACCGTGCCCCGGGAGAGGTAGAGCGGCTTGGGGAGCGGCTGCGGCGTCCAGCTCGCACGGTCCTCGGCGAGCTCCTCGGAGGCGTCGTCCGCCGCATCCTCGGCGAGCTCGGCCTCGAAGACCTCGGCGCGCCGGCGCTCGGTCGCGGCGGCCGTCGTCGCTGCCGCGGCCGGAGCGGCGGCGCGGCGGCGACCCGGAGCCAGCAGGATCAGCGTGCCGAGCCCCGCGACGGCGAGGAGCAGGCCGACGAGCGGCACCGCACCCGTGCCGCCGAAGGGCAGCATCACGAGCCCGACCAGCGCGGCGACCGCCCCGACCAGCACGGCCAGCGCGGCGCCCTGGCGCCAGCGCAGGACCGAGGGCCCTGACCGCGTGCTCCGCCGTGCGCTCGCGGTCGCCCGTCGCAGCGCGTCGCGCGCCGCCTTCTCCGCCTGTGCCAGCTCCATCGCCTGTGCCTTCTCTTCGGCTCGTCGTCGTGTCTCGGTCACCCGGAGCCGGCGCTGCTGCAGCGCCACCTCGCGGGCCGTCGCCTCCGCACGCACGTGCTCGGGCACTTCCGCGGTCTCGGCGAGGATCCGCAGCGTCTGCTGCAGCCTCACCGCGTTGCGCTCGGTCGCGTTGTACGACCGCCTGCGCATCCACGTGGGGATCAGGTAGGCGACCCACAGAACGGCGGCGAGCGCCCAGACGACGCCCCCGCCCAGCCAGTCGCTACTCATGCGGACAACGCTAGGAGTACCGGGCACTCCCGTCCGTCATTACGGGTAGGTGTGTCCGTGCGGATCGCGGATCAGCCGGGGCCCCGTCGGAGGGACACCGGCGCCGTCGGAGGGTCCGGAGAGACCCGAGCGGCGCGAGGCGCGGAGGTCCGCGTCGGTCGGCACGCCGACCTCCGACGGGACCTGCCCGTCGAGGTAGCGGCGGAGCACGCCGCGGGGCACCTCCTCCGCCACGAGGGCGAAGCAGAAGTGGTCGCGCCAGTCGCCGTTGATGTGGATGAAGCGCCGCCGTAGGCCCTCGTAGCGGAAGCCGAGCTTCTCGACCACGCGCAGGCTCGGCCGGTTCTCCGGGCGGATGCAGATCTCGATCCGGTGCAGGCCCAGGTCGAGGAAGGCGTGGTCGGCCGCGAGGGCCACGGCGATCGGAGTGATCCCCCGCCCGGCGTAGCGCTCGGACACCCAGTAGCCGATCGACCCGGAGGAGAGCGAGCCGTACCCGATGTTCGAGATGTTGAGCTGCCCGGCGAGCTCGCCGTCCCAGTCGATGAGGAACGGCACTCCGCCGCCGGCCCGCGCGTTCTGCTGCAGCGAGCGGATGCTGGCGCGCACGTCGAACGCGGCGCCTCCCCGGGGGTCGGACGCCTCCCACTGGCGCAGCCACGACCGGTTCGCGATCAGCTCCCGCTCGAGAGGGCGGGCGTCGCGCACGCGGATGGGGCGGACGGTGACACGACCCTCGGTGAGCGTCGGGATCGGGAGCGGCATGATGCGACCCTACTGCTCCGCCGCACTGCGGGAGGGGGACTGGACTCCGGGGCGTTCCGTGCTTCCGTGGAACGGAGGAACGGACGGGATCCCCCGCCTCAGCAGGGGGTCCCGTCCGTTCCGGAGGCGCGCTCGCCGGGGCTCAGAGGCCGGCGACGAAGTCCTTCAGCCAGGGCTTGAGGTCCTTGCCGAGGTCGTCGCGGTCGGAGGCGAGCTGCACGATGGCCTTGATGTAGTCGAGCTTGTCGCCGGTGTCGTAGCGGCGGCCGCGGAACACGACGCCGTAGACGCCGCCGAACTCGGCCGGATCCTGGGCCATGCGCTCCAGCGCGTCGGTCAGCTGGATCTCGCCGCCCTTGCCCGGAGCGGTGTGCTCGAGCACGCCGAACACGTCGGGCTTCAGCACGTAGCGGCCGATGATCGCGAGGTTCGAGGGGGCGTCCTCCTTGGAGGGCTTCTCGACCAGGCCGGTGATCCGCACCACGTCGTCCTCGTCGGTCGCCTCGACCGCCGCGCAGCCGTAGAGGTGGATCTGGTCGGGGTCGACCTCGAGCAGCGCGACCACCGTGGTGTCGCGCTGCTCGGCGACGTCGATCATGCGCGAGAGCAGCGGGTCGCGGGCGTCGATCAGGTCGTCGCCGAGGAGCACGGCGAAGGGCTCGTCGCCGACGTGGCGCTGCGCGCGGGAGACCGCGTGGCCGAGGCCCTTCGGCTCGCCCTGACGGACGAAGTGCACGTCGGCGAGGTCGCTGGCGTACTTGACGTGCTCGAGCTTCTTGTCGTCCTTCTTCTGGGACAGGTTCTGCTCGAGCTCGGGCACCGAGTCGAAGTGGTTGGCGAGCGCGTTCTTGTTGCGCCCGATGATCACGAGCACGTCCTGGAGGCCGGCGTCCGCCGCCTCCTCGACCACGTACTGGATCGCCGGCTTGTCGACGACCGGCAGCATCTCCTTGGGGATGGCCTTCGTCGCCGGCAGGAAGCGGGTGCCGAGACCTGCGGCGGGGATGACTGCTTTGCGGATTCGAGTGCCCATGGGGCGCCATCCTAGCGGCGGGGGAAGTCGCGGGAGTTTCGCGCCAGGACCGGCGACGGAAGGCGCCGGACCCCGTTCCGGGGCGGTCCGTGACGAGCGTCCCTCAGGGTCGTCCGCGCGGAGGCCGGCGCGGGGCCCGGTTCTAGACTGAGCGCATGCCAGCCGACATCACGCACGAGAAGCGGGCGCTGCGCGCCGAGCTGCGCGAGCGCCGCCGCACGCAGACCTCGACCGCTCGCGAGCAGGCCGCGGAGCAGATCACCGCCCACCTGATCGAGCTCGCCACCCGCGTGGGGGCCCGCTCCCTCGCGTGCTACCTCTCCGCTCCGGACGAGCCGAGCACCCGGCCGTTCCTGGGCTGGGCCGAGAGCCACGGCATCCGCGTCCTCTTCCCCGTCTCGCGCCAGGACGGCCTGCTCGACTGGGCGGTCGGCGACGGCCACACCGAGACCCAGGGCCTGTTCGGCATGCCCGAGCCCGTCGGGCAGCTGCTCGGCCCCATCGCGATCAACGACGTCGACCTCATCGTCGTCCCGGCCGCCACCGTCGACCGGCAGGGGATGCGGATGGGCTGGGGGCGCGGCTACTTCGACAAGACCCTCGGCTCGATGGAGAAGTGCCCGCCGGTCTACGCCGTCGTCTTCGACAGCGAGCTCGTCGACCGGGTGCCCAGCGAGGTCCACGACCAGGCCGTCGACGGAGTCGTCACTCCCTCCGGCATCGTCGACCTGCGCCACTGACCCCGTCCTCCTTCTCCCCCACCCGCCTCCGAGGAGCCCCCTGTGCCCACCTACTCCTACCGCTGCACGCAGTGCGGCAACGCCTTCGACATCCAGCAGAAGTTCACCGACGACACGCTCACCGAGTGCCCGAGCTGCCAGGGGGCGCTGCGCAAGGTGTTCAGCGCGGTCGGCGTGACCTTCAACGGCTCGGGCTTCTACCGCACCGACTCCCGCTCCGGCGGGAAGTCGAGCGAGGGCGGCTCCTCCTCCTCGGGATCCGGCTCGTCCGGCTCGGGCTCGTCCGACTCGTCGTCGGGCTCCTCGGGATCGGGCGGCTCCTCCTCGGGATCCTCCGGGTCGTCGGGCTCGGGCGGCTCGGGCGGCTCCTCGTCCGGTTCGGGGTCCTCGGGCTCCGGATCGTCCTCCTCCTCGTCGTCCTCGGGCTCCTCCGGGTCCTCCTCCTCGGGCTCCTCCTCCGGGAGCTGACCCGCCACCCACCGCTCACGGCAGAAACGGAACGATCATGATCAACGGCTTCAAGGAGTTCATCCTCCGCGGCAACGTCATCGACCTGGCTGTCGCCGTGGTCATCGGCGCCGCCTTCACGACCATCGTCAACGCGATCGTGACGGGGATCTTCAACCCGCTCATCGGCGTGATCTTCGACGCCTCCTCCCTCGAGACCCTGGTCTGGACCATCCGGCCGGGAGAGAACGGCGAGGACCCGACCGTCATCGCCTACGGCTCGGTCGTCTCGGCCCTGATCCAGTTCGTGATCGTCGCCTTCGTCCTCTACTTCGCGTTCGTCCTGCCGATCAACCACCTCAAGAACGCCGCGTTCGCCAAGAAGGCCGCCGACGCCCCCGCCGCGGAGGACAAGGCCCCCACCGAGCTCGAGCTCCTCGCCGACATCCGCGACCTGCTCGCCAACAACGGCACCGCCACCACCGCGAACTCCGGCAAGCACGTCGACTGAGTCGCTCTGTCGTCTTCCGCCGGAGGCGGAAGAGGACCGCGGTCGGCTTCCCGATCGGGGAACGCTTCGCAGAGCGTTGTGCGAACGGTGCGTCCGAAACGTCGGCACGCGTTTCGGACGGCACCTGCATCTTCGGGAGGTCGCCGATCGGGACCTTGAGCGACTTTGGCGGGGACCGACCGGCCCTGTCTCCACGCGTCCATCCGCTCGTCGAGCGGGGGCGCGCCGGGGGAAGGTCCGAGGTCGCCGACGGGACATGTCTCGACTCGCGGATCACCGACCGGTCCGGCTGACCTCAGTAGTGCGGGGGGACGTCCTGGCGCAGGCGCGCGTCGTTCGGGCCGGTGTCGGGGCGCGCGGGCGGCGCGGAGGGGTCGGCGACCGGAGCGTCGTGCGGGGACGGATCGGTGCCGGGCTTCGCGGGGAGCGTCGCCCGCCGGCCGCCGCGGGTGCGCCGCAACGGGCGGTCGGCACCCGCGGGGGCGTCGGGATCCGGCGCCACGATCAGTCGTGCGGCAGCGGCTCGACGGGCTGCGTCTCCCCCGACGCCGGAGCGGCGGCGGCGGCAGGAGCGGCGGGAGCAGCAGGAGCCTCGCCGGCGGCGGGAGCAGGGGTCTGCTCCTCCCCCGCGGTCGCACCGATCAGCCCGGCCACCCGCGCGGCCACGGCCTCGGGGTCGGCGAACAGCTCGAAGTTGTGCACCCGCAGGTAGTGCCAGCCCAGCCGGCGCAGCAGCTCCGGACGCAGGCGCAGCGACACGCGCAGGCTCTGCGTGCTCACGTCGCGGTCGGTCTCGACCACCACGGCACGGGTCCCGTGCGCGGCGACGAGCGCCAGCTTGCCCTTGTGCCCGATGTTGACCCGGAGTCCGCGGCGCTCGAGGCGCGCGGCGAGATCCACCAGCATCGGCTCCGAGTAGTCGTCGCGGTCGCTCGGCTGGACGCGGTCCTCCGCCTCCTGCAGCACCTGCGCGAGCGCGACCATGCCGTATCGCATGCGCGACTCGTCGATGTCGCCCGGGCGGAAGCACGAGACGATGTCCATCGAGCGGCGGGCACGGGTCATCCCGACCGCCAGCAGACGCTCTCCGCCCGGCTCCGCGAGCGCGCCGAAGTTCGACAGCAGGCGGCCGTGGGGCGTCCGGCCGTAGCCGATCGAGAAGATGACGCGGTCACGGCTCTGCGCGACCGACTGCTCCAGAGTCACGACGGCGAAGGGCTCGGGCCGATCGCCGAGGATGAAGTCGCTCAGGTCGGTGCGCTTGGCGAAGGCCGTCAGCACCGCCTGCTGCACCCGCACGGCGTGGCGAGGGCTCGCAGTGATGACCATCAGCGACTCGCGCGGACGGATCACGGCGTGCTCGAGCACCAGCTCGACCACCTTCGCGACCTCGGCGTCGACGGACTCGACGGCTCCGGAGTCGTTCTCGGGCATGCCGTGCCCGCTCGCGATGTAGTGGAAGCGGAGCGAGTCGTGTCCGAGGAACGAGCCGGCCCAGGGCAGCGAGTCGATGCGGCCGCCGTAGAAGCGGCGGTTGACCAGCTCGGCCAGGTCCTCGCCGCCCGCGCGGTAGCTGCGGGTGAGCGTGACGGTGTTGAGCAGCTCGCCGAGTCGGGCGAGCGCCGACTGGGCGTGCAGCGCCTCCACGTCGGTCCGCGAGGCGGTGGAGCCGAACTCCGGCGTCTCGTCGACGCGCAGGCCGAAGGGAGTGGGGGTCTGCGTGACCGGATCGCCGAACGCGACGACCTGCTTCGCCCGGCGGATCGCTCCGACGTTCTCGGCCAGCGTGGTCGCCCCGGCGTCGACGAGGAACACCGCGTCGAAGGTCGTCTCGGTGCCGATGCGGTGCACCTCGTACGGCGAGGCGAGCCAGGCCGGAGCGAGCACGCGCGAGAGGTGCGGAGCGGCCTTCTGCAGCTCCTGAGGGGTCGTCGCCGCCTCGGTGCGCAGCAGCGCGCGCAGCGCGTCGCGCTCCTGCGGCCAGTCGACGAGCCCGATCTTCCAGGTCTCGGAGAGCTTCCAGGCCAGCAGCTCGGCGCTCGAGGCGGCGTGCGCCTCGTCGACGAGCTTGAAGTCGGCCTCGAGCCGGTCGAGCACGCTCGTGTTGCCGCCGAGCAGCGCACGCTCGTCGGTCAGCATGATCTCGAGCGCCGAGCGCCACCAGGCCAGGTCCAGCTCGCCCGCGACCAGCTCGGCCGGCACGTGGCGGCGCGAGAGGTCGGTGAGCAGCGGGTCCAGGCCCCAGTCGCGCAGGGTGGCGAGGAGGGTCGTCCGCTCCTGGAGGTTGGCCAGCACCTCGCTGTCCTCGGCGAGGCCGGACACCATCGAGGCCAGCTCGGCGAGAGGGAGCGAGGCGAGCTGCAGGTTCGTCCCGCGGCGGCCGAGCGGCTCGTCGAGACGGCTCAGCTGGTCGGTCACCTGCTGGTAGGCCACCTGCACGTCGGCGACGCCGACCGGGACCTCGGGGATCGTGCCGGCGACCGCGTAGCGCTGCCACAGCGTCCGCTGCTGCTGCACCCGGCGGAGCGCCGCGTTGAGGTCGGTGACGTGCGCGCCGGGACGCAGGTACTCGCGGGCGAGCTTCTTCAGGCGCCGGCGGTTGGTGGACGACATCTCGGCGGCCTCGCGGCGCGGCGAGGTGGCGACGATGAGGTCCTGGATCGAGCGGTCGAAGACGGCCGGCTGGAACTTGTCCAGCGTCTCGCGGACGTCCTGCAGCAGGCGCAGGTAGATGCCGAGCTCGGCGACCGACTCGAACGGGCGCATCCGCGTCTGGCCGATGACGTCCTGGGCGCGGTCGAGCAGGCGCGGCAGGTCGCGCAGGTGCAGGCGCTTGGCCAGCTCGTGGGCGATCTCGGCGTCGGCGGTGGAGTCGAACTGGGCCCCGTACCAGGGCGAGTCGCCCGGGCCGTAGCGGAACTCGCCCAGGCGCGCCGACTCGATCAGCATCCGGGTCGCCTCGGGGCGGCTGTGCGCGAGAGCGGTGACGGAGCGGCGGTCGAGGCGGGCGGCGGTCGACGGGGGCGTCCGCAGCTGCGAGAGGCGGGCGAGCTCCTCGAGGGCCTGCAGCGCCGAGACGCCGAAGCTCTCGTCGCGCCGGGAGAGCGCGCCGCGGTAGTCGAGCAGCACCTTCCGCAGCCGGAGCAGGGCGTCGTCGATCTCGCTGACGGAGGGGCGCGCGGCCTTCTCGTTGCGGCCGATCGACTGGATGAGGTCGCGGCGGAGCGTGCGGGGCCCGACCGCGATGCCGCCCAGGCCCGCCGAGAGCAGGCGCTGGTGGATGCTGTCGAGGCTCGACCGGCGGGCGCTGACGACCAGCACGCGCTTGTGCTGGGCGGCCAGGGCGCCGATCGCGTTGACGATGGTCTGGGTGCCGCCCGTGCCGGGAAGGGTCTTCACGACGAGCGAGTTGCCGGCCGCGATGTTCGCGATCACCTGCTCCTGCTCGGCGTCCGCGTCGAGGAGGAGGTTGTCGGTCGCCGGAGGACGCTCGTCCTGCGGGATGATCGACGCCACCTTCTGCGACTGCTGCAGCGCCCGCTTGGCGGCCGGGTTCCCGGCGACGGCGTCGAGGACCGGGTGCTCGAGCATCCGGGCGTCGCGGAGCATGTCGCCCGCCACGTCGGCGAAGCTCGAGACCACGAGGCGCGGGTGCACGGCGAACCACGGCAGGTGCGAGGTCAGGCCGCGCAACTGGTCGATGACCGGCTGCGGCTTGAAGACGCCGTTCTGCACGGCCAGCTCGACGAACTGCTCGGGGTCGATCGTGATGCCGAACTGCTGCTTGAGGGCGCGCGCGAGCTGCGGATTGAAGTAGGGCTGACCCTTGAGCTTGAGCTCGAAGTCGCGGCCGTAGCGGCGGATGGCGAGCGGGCGCAGGAGCACGGGTGCGGTGAACTCCGTGTCGCCGGCGCGCCACTGGGCGAGGCCGATGGCGAGGTGGACGCCCTCGATGCCGCGGACCGAGCGCAGCTCGATCCCCTTGTCGGTGATCGCACCCGCGGCGTTCTTCGCGGTGCGCAGGGCGAGCTCGTCGCGGATGAGCGAGGAGAGGAGCGTCGTCTTGCCCGAGATGAACGGGGGCAGCCCGCCGGGGTGCGTGGTCGAGAGCTCGATGCGCGTCCGGGGCGAGTCCACGAAGTGGAGCAGGGGCGACGGACCGCCGACCTTGGCGAGCTCGTCGCGCCACGACTGCCACACCGGATCGGCCACGTTGCCGCCCTGGTAGCCGGCCTCGCCGCTCGTCACCTGCACGGGAGAGGTCGCCGTCGGGGAGAGCCGATGCGCGGACGCCTCCCCCTGGTCACCGGATTCGGGTGAGGTCGCCACCGGTCCGGCTCCTGGGAAATCGTCGACTCGTTGCACACGGACACCCTAAACCGGGCACCTCCGAAAGGCCGTAGCGACGCGGGTCGGCGGCACGGCACCTCCGTACGGCTCACCGGGCCGGAGCATCGGAGGAACGCGGAGCCCAGGGTCGGATCGGCGAGCGCGCCCGCCCGATCGGGGCGGGCGGGGGTCAGGAGGGCCAGACGGCCAGGGGCGGCGCCGTCTCGACCCGGCGCTCGTCGCCGACCACGCGGATCCGGCTGCTCACGCGGTCGTGCCCGGCGGCCGCGGCGACCGCGGTCATGACGAGCCGGGCGTGGTCGCGCGTGAGATGCCCGAAGGCGCTCCGCAGATCGACGGGACGGCCGGTGGCGAGCGACACGGCGATGCGGGCGACCGCCTCCTCCGAGAGGTCGAGGAGGCACGCCTGCTCGGCGAGGACGGCGAAGTCGATCCGCGGCGCGGCCTCCGTGGCGGCACCGGCCGCCCACGGGTGCTCGGGGCGGAGGCAGCCGGCGCGGACGAGGAGCTGCTCCGCGGCTTCGAGGCCGGGCCCGGCGAGGACGGGGATCATGCCGCGGTCCGCTCGGCGCGGCGCCCGGAGGCGCGGACCCCGACGGACACGACGGCCGACAGCAGGCAGGCGACGCCGGCGATCAGCGGCGCGAGCCAGCCGAGGACGCTCACCTCGTCGACGTCCGTGCCGAAGTACTGCCAGTGCGCGATGGCGTAGACGAAGAGGGAGAAGAAGCAGAGCGCGACGCCCGTGAGCGCCGACACCAGGTCTGCCGGACGGACGAGGGGCTCGTGCTCCGCCGAGGCGGCCTGCTCGATCGCGGGCTCGGAGAGGGCGGCGGCCGGGACCTGCGGGAGGGTCGCGGTGGCGGGGTGCTGCGTCATGTCTCCGAGGGAACCAGCCGCGCGGTGTCACGGTCGTCACTCGCTGGCATGACGTCCTGAGCCGAGCGGATGGTGGCGCAGTCGGCCGGTCAGGGAGCGACGGGGACGTCCGCTCGGGCCGGTCGGCGTCCGAGCGACGACTGGAACCGCAGCAGGTACCCGTCGGGATCGGCGACCACCAGCTGACGGACGCCCGCCTCCTCCGCTCCGACCCGGTACCAGCGGGTCTCGAGCGGCGAGAACAGCGGCGTCCCGGCCTCGGCGAGCGCCGCCGCCGTCCGGTCCGCGTCGTCGACGTGCAGCTGCAGGTTCATCCCCCGGCCGAGCGGGCGCTCCAGCGGTGCCGCGATCCAGTTGCGGCCCCGACCCGCCTCTTCGAGCATCACGTGCGCGGAGCCGAGGACCAGGTACGCGAAGCCCTCCTCGGGCCGGGCGTAGTGGATCCGGAACCCGCAGGGACCGCACCAGAATCCCAGGCTCCGGTCGAGGTCGGCGACGAGCAGCTCGGGGACGAGATCGGGATCGGCCATCCGCGCGGTCTACGCCTCGGCGCCCTCGGGGCGCTTCGTGCGGCCCGGGAGCAGGAGCAGGCCCGAGACGCCCACGACGATCAGCAGGATGGCCGCGACCGTGACGAAGGAGGCCAGCGCCAGCACGGGCATGATGATCGTCAGGACGCCCGCGATGACCGAGGCGATCCCTGCCGCGATCGGCAGCCACGCGGGGCCGGCGACGGTGCGGCCGCTGGTGATGCTCGAGACGCCGTCGAGGATCCAGCCCGCGCCGATCACGAGGCCCAGGACGCTCAGCGACTCGAACGGGTTCGACAGGCACAGGATGCCCGTGACCAGGATCAGGGCGCCGAGCAGGCCCGCGAGCCAGCGCACCCGGGCATCGAGCCGCGAGGCGGTGAAGGCCAGCAGCAGGCGGAAGACGCCCGCGGCGATCAGGTGGATGCCGAAGACGATGGCGACGGTCAGCAGCGTCGGACCGGGGATCAGGACGGCGATGACGCCGAGCACGATCGCGATCAGCGAGACGGCGATGATCCACCAGCGCTCGACGGAGGTGCGGGACATCGTGGGCGCGGCGGTCTCGGACATGGCGTTCCTTCGCGTCGGGGAGTGCGGACCCCTCGAACGTTAGGGCACCGGGGCGGGGTGGCGCGGGGCCTTGCGCCCGCCCGCCCGAGGACGCAGGTCAGTGGCGCGATCCGGTGCGCGCCGCGGCACGGTGCCGCCGCACGCGGCGCACAACGAGCGCGAGCAGCAGCACGCCGAACGCGCTGTAGATGATCGCGTCGAGCACGCCCGCGTACTGGTCGACGAGCTCGTACTGCGTGCCGAGGGCCGCGCCGAGGCCGATCAGCAGGCCGTTCCAGACGCCGGAGCCGAGGATCGTCAGTCCCGAGAACAGCAGCAGGTTCATCCGCTCGGCCCCTGCGGGGAGCGAGATGAGGCTGCGCACGCCCGGGATGAGGCGACCGAAGAGGACCGCCCAGGTGCCGTGCCGGCGGAACCAGCCGACCGCCTTCTCGAAGTCCTCGCGGTCGACCAGCGGGAGCTTGGAGAGCAGGCGGATCGAGCGCTCCGTGCCGATGCGGTGGCCGAGCGCGTAGAGGATCAGGCCGCCGAGGTAGGCGCCGAGGGTCGCCGTGATCACAACCAGCACCAGGTTCATCCGGCCCTGCTGGGCGAGGAAGCCGGCCAGCGGCAGCACGAGCTCGCTCGGGATCGGCGGGAACACCGTCTCGATCAGCGTCAGCAGGCCGACGCCCGCCTCTCCGAGCGCGGCGATCACCCGCGCGGCGACGCCGACGAGCCCGGAGAGCTCGTCGATGCTGTCGGAGGAGGAGGCGGTCGCCACGGAGGCGGGGGCGAGGGCGAGGGTCGCGATCGTCATGACTGAGAAGCTACTCAGTCCGCCGCGCGCGCACCTGGGAATCCGGCGGCCCGCTCAGGGGCGGCCGGTGAGCACGACGGTGTCCGTTCCCTGCAGCCGCACCTCGACCGAGGCGATCTCGGACAGCGGGAGCCCGGTGGCGAGGCTGGGCTCCATCGTCGTCCCCGGCGCGCTCGTCCACGATCCGACGGCCTCGGTGCCGCCCGAGGTGTCCGTGACGTAGAGGACGTAGCCGGCCGAGCCCGCGTACTGCTCGGCCGTGTCGGCCCAGCTGCAGTCCATGTCGATCCGCGTGCCCCACTGCTGCGGCACGAACCGCACGGAGGCCTCGACGGGGACGCCCGGAGCCGCGGCGAGCGAGACGGTCGAGCCGACGGTCTCGACGGGGGCGAGGGACGGGCCGATCGCGAGCGGCAGGGCGACGGCGGCGGCGGCCGAGACGCCCGCGGCGGCGAGCACCAGGCCCGCGATGCGCAGCCGCGTCCGGCGGCGGACGGAGTCGGTGGCCGCGGCGAGGCGGGTCAGCAGTGCCGCCGGAGCCGGATCGCCGGCCGCCTCCGGCTCCTCGACCAGGCGCATCGCCTCGTCCTGGGGCAGGTGGGCCAGCAGGCCCGGCAGCGGGACGAACTCGGCGAGGGACTCGCGGCAGCCGGGGCAGGCGCGCAGGTGCAGCTCGTACTCGCGGCGGTCGGCGGCGGTCAGGGATCCGAGGAGGTACGCGGCGTCCCAGTCGCGGAAGGGGTCGTCGTGCCGGTCGTCGGAGGAGGGGTCGCGGTTCACAGCTCCGTCACCCCCCGCTCCTGCAGTGCGAGCTTGAGGGCCCGCATCCCGTAGTGCATCCGAGACTTGACGGTGCCCGGGGCGATCCCCAGCAGCGCGGCGATCTCGGTGACCGTGCGGCCGCCGTAGTAGGCGTGCACGATGACGGCGCGGTGGTCGTGGCTCAGTCCGCTGAGCGCGTCCGAGAGCAGCCAGGCGTCGAGCACCTGGTCGGTGCGGTCGGCGGTCGGGCGCTCGGGGACCTCGTCCGTGCCCAGCTCCCGGGCGTAGCGGGCGCTGCGGCGGTCGTCGATGACGAGGTTCCGGGCCACGGTGTAGAGCCAGGAGCGGGCGGCGGCCTCGCCCTGGGCGAGGATCTCGGGGTGCTTCCAGGCGCGCAGCAGCGCCTCCTGCACGACGTCCTCCGCCATCTGGCGGTCGCCGGTCAGGCGCAGCACGAACCGCCAGAGCGCGCTGGCGTGCTCGTCGTGCAGCGCACGCAGCATCTGGGCCTGATCCTCGGACATCTCCACCTCTTCCTCCACCAACGTAACGGGGGCCCGAACGGTTCAGCCGGTTCGCGCGAGCGGCCCCACTCTGGTACTCCGGAGTCGATGACCTTCCCCGATGCCGACGACGCCGCCCGCGTGCGCTCCTTCCTCCGCGACAACCGCTCGCGGATGCTCGACGACGTCCGGCACCTCGTGATGATCGAGAGCCCCAGCGACTCCCTCGAGGCGCTCGGCGAGCTGCACGCCTTCCTGGTGCACTGGGTGGGAGAGCGGCTCGGGCACGACGCCGACGTGCAGCACCGGCGTGCGCAGGACGCGCCGACCGCGACCAGCTGGACCGTCCCGGCGAGCGGCGCCGCGAGACCGCACCGCGGCACGCGTCCGTTCGTGGCGCTGCTCGGCCACTACGACACGGTGTGGCCCCTGGGCACGACCCGCTCCTGGCCCTTCGCCGTCGACGGCGACCGCCTGAGCGGACCGGGCAGCTACGACATGAAGGCCGGGCTGGTGCAGATGGTGTGGCTGGTGGCCGCGCTCCGCCACGCCGGCGTCCCGCATCCGGCCGTCCGCCTGGTGATGAGCGGGGACGAGGAGATCGGCAGCGCCGCCTCCCGCCCGTTCCTGGAGCGGCAGTGCGCGGGCGCCGACGCGGTCCTGGTGTTCGAGGGCGCGATCGGCGACGCGGTCAAGACGGCGCGCAAGGGCATCGGGCGCTTCGTGATCGACGTGGTCGGGGTCGAGGCGCACGCCGGGGTCGAGCCGGAGAAGGGGGCGAGCGCGATCCACGAGCTCGGCTCGCTGATCCCGCGGGTGCTGGCGATCGCGCGGGAGGAGGAGGGCACCTCGGTCAACATCGGAGTGGTCTCCGGCGGCTCGCGGGTCAACGTGACGACGGCCCGCGTGCGCCTGGAGCTGGAGGCGCGGATCCGCGGATCCGCCGAGGCCGCCCGCGTCGAGGCCGAGCTCGACGCGCTCGCAGCCGCCGACCCGCGCATCCGGCTGGAGGTGCGCGGCTCCTGGGAGCGGCCCGTCTTCGAGCGAACCGCCTCCGTCGCCGCGCTCTACCGCAGGGCCGAGCGGGTCGCGAAGCGGATCGACGTCCCCCTCCGCGAGATCGCGGTCGGCGGGGCGAGCGACGGCAACCTCGTCGCCGCGCTGGGCCTGCCGGTCCTCGACGGGCTCGGCGCCCCGGGCGAGGGGGCGCACGCGCGCAGCGAGGCGATCGGCATCGAGGGCATGCTGGAGCGGACGGCGCTCGCCGCGCTGCTGGTCGCCAGCTTCGGCGACGAGCACTGACCGGCTGCAGAGGAAGGACGAGCGGATGACCCTGTACGAATCGCGCCCCGTGGGCGTCGTGATCGAGGCTCCGGCCGCGGAGGTGTACGCCTTCGTCTCCGACCCGGCGAACCTCCCGCGGTGGGCCGCGGGCCTCGCCTCCGCCGCGCTCGAAGAGGTCGACGGACGCTGGTTCGCCGACTCGCCGATGGGCCGGGTCGAGGTGCGCTTCGCCCCGCAGAACCCGTTCGGCGTCGCGGACCACGAGGTCACGCTCCCCGACGGGACGGTGGTGGACAATCCGCTCCGGGTGCTCGTGAACGGGGACGGCGCCGAGGTGGCCTTCACCGTGCGGCGGCGCCCTGGGATGAGCCTCGACGACTGGGACGAGGACTGCGCGCGAGTCGCGGACGACCTCGAATCGCTCCGGCTGCTGTTCGAGCGCGGGGCGCTGTAGGTTCGTCACAGCTCCGGCGCAGGGCCGGCACCCGTGAGAACGAGGACGCGATGACCTCCCCCGATCGTCCGAGCACCCGCCACGCGAGCGGCATCGAGCTCAACGGCCTCGACACGATCCAGGAGTCGGAGCGGCACGGCCGCCCTCGCGACCTGTTCTGGCCGTGGTTCGCCGCGAACGTGTCCGTGCTCGGGCTGAGCTACGGCTCCTTCCTCCTCGGCTTCGGCCTCTCCTTCGGGCAGGCGACGCTCGTCAGCGTGATCGGGATCGTCGTCTCGTTCCTCTTCTGCGGTCTGGTCGCCGTCGCCGGCAAGCGCGGCTCCGCCCCCACGATGGTGCTCAGCCGGGCGGCCTTCGGGGTCGACGGCAACCGCCTCATCTCGGTGATCTCCTGGCTGCTCACGGTGGGCTGGGAGACGGTGCTGGCCTCCCTCGCGGTGCTCGCGACGGCGACGGTGTTCGAGGAGTTCGGCTGGGACGGCGGCGTGCTCACCAAGGTGGTCGCGCTGATCGTGGTCGCCGCGCTCATCGTGATCGCCGGGATCGCGGGCTTCCGCCTGATCATGCGGCTCCAGCTCGCGATCACCGTCGCGACCGCCGTGCTGACCGTGGTCTACGTCGTGCTCGTCCTCGACCGGATCGACCTCGCCGCCGTCGGCGCCCTGCCCGCGGGCTCGGCCGCCGCGGTCATCGGCGGGCTCGTGTTCATGATGACCGGCTTCGGGCTGGGCTGGGTGAACGCCGCGGCCGACTACTCCCGCTACCTCCCCCGCGGTGCCCGCACGAGCGGAGTGATCGCGTGGACGACGATCGGCGGAGCGGTCGCGCCCGTCGTGCTGGTGGTCGTCGGCCTGCTGCTGGCCGGCTCCTCGCAGGAGCTCTCGGACGCGATCGCCGCGGACCCGATCGGAGCGCTCGCCGGGATCCTGCCGACCTGGTTCCTGCTCCCCTTCATCGTCGTCGCGCTGCTCGGCCTGATCGGCGGGGCGGTGATGGACATCTACTCCTCGGGCCTGGCGCTGCTCAGCACGGGGCTCAAGGTCTCGCGGCCGGTGGCCGCCGGGATCGACGGCGTGCTGATGGTCCTCGGAGCGGTCTACGTCGTGTTCGTCGCGGGCGACTTCCTCGGCCCGTTCCAGGGCTTCCTGATCACCCTCGGCGTGCCGATCGCGGCCTGGCTCGGCGTGTTCCTCGCCGACCTCCTCCTCCGTCGGCGCGACTACGACCAGGAAGCCCTGTACGACTCCCGCGGCCGCTACGGCAGCGTCTCGGCGGTCCCCGTGGCCCTCGTGCTGATCGGTGCGGTCATCGGCTGGGGCCTGGTGGTCAACTACTCCCCCGGGTTCGAGTGGGAGGGCTACCTCCTCGGCCCGCTCGGCGGCCGCGACGGCGACTGGGCCGGCGCCAACCTCGGCGTCCTCGTGGCGCTCGTGATCGGCTTCGCGGGAACGCTCGCCCTCTCGCGCGGGGCCGTCCGCCGCCAGGAGGCCTCGGCGTGAGCCTGCTCGTCGCGATCGACCTGCAGCACGTCTTCGCCGACGCCGAGTCGCCGTGGGGATCCGGCGGATTCGAGCGCGCGGCCGAGGGGACCCGCCGGCTCCTCCCGGCGTTCGGCGAGCGGGTCGTGACCACCCGCTTCGTCGCCCCGGAGCGGCCCGCCGGCGCGTGGATCCCCTACTACCGCGAATGGCCGTTCGCGCTCGTCCCCGAGAGCGACCGGCTCTACGAGCTCGTGGCCGGGTTCGAGGGCCACCGCACGATCACCGCCACGACCTTCGGCAAGTGGGGGCCCGAGCTCGAGGCCGAGCTCGACGACTCCCGCGAGCTCGTGCTCACCGGCGTCTCGACCGACTGCTGCGTGCTCTCGACGGCGCTGGCGGCCGCGGACGCCGGAGTGCGGGTCAGGGTCGCCGCGGACGCCTGCGCCGGCGCCTCCGAGGCCGACCACCAGCGCGCGCTCGACGCCATGTCCCTGTACGTGCCGCTGATCGAGATCACGACCGTGGACGCGGTGCTGGCGGACCTGCGCGACCGGGTCTGAGACCGCGGGCGGGACGCGAGCCGCTCGCGCCGGTCGGCCCCGCGCGTCGCGGGGCGACCCCGTCACCCGGCATGATGTCGGCATGTCCTCCACCGACGAGCGCGTCAGCCCGGCTTCCCGCACCCTGGTCATCGGCGAGGCGCTGATCGACATCGTCGAGCGCGACGGCAGCGCCACGGAGCACGTCGGCGGCTCCCCGGCCAACGTCGCCCTCACGCTCGCCCGACTCGGGCGACCCGCGACCCTCGTCACCGACATCGCCGACGACGAGCGCGGCCGCCGCATCAGCGCCCACCTCGAGGCCTCCGGAGTGGAGGTCCGGCACGGCGACTCGGAGCGCACCAGCACCGCTCGGGCGGTCCTCGCCGCGGACGGGTCGGCCCGCTACGTCTTCGACCTCTCCTGGAACCCGCCGGCGGCGGACCCGGAGGGCGCCTCCCACGTCCACACCGGCTCCATCGCGATCTTCCTCGAGCCGGGCGGATCCGCCGTGCTCGGGCTCCTCGAGGCTCTGCCCGCCGGAGTGACGGCGAGCGTCGACGCGAACATCCGTCCGGCTCTGGTCGGCGCGCACGCCGAGGCGCTCGCGCGCTTCGAGCGGATCGCCGCCGCGTGCGAGGTCGTGAAGCTCAGCGACGAGGACGCGGAGTGGCTCTACCCGACGATGCAGCTCGACGAGGTCCTCAGCAGGCTGCTCTCCCTCGGGTCGCAGCTCGCGGTCGTCACCCGCGGCGCGGAGGGACTGCTGCTGGCCTCGGCCGTCACGCGGGTGACCGTGCCCGCCGCCCGGATCGTGGTGGCGGACACGATCGGCGCCGGCGACTCCGCGATGGGCGCGATCCTCGACGAGGCGTTCCGCCAGGGCCTCGGCGCCGCGAACGGGATGCTCCTCGACGGCCCCGCCCTGCACGCGATCGGCCGCCACGCCGCGCACGTCGCCGGCATCACGACCTCCCGCTCCGGCGCGAACCCGCCCACCCGCGACGAGCTCTGAGGGCCGGGGGCGGACCTTCTGCAGGACGCCCCTGGTGCTCGCGTCGGGACGCGGAGATACTGGGCGCACCTCGACGGAAAGGCGTGCCGTGCCCACTTCACTGAGCCCCTACATCGGCTTCGACGGCTCCGCGCAGGAGGCGATGGAGTTCTACCGGGACGTCCTCGGCGGCGAGCTCAGCTCCAGCCGCTTCGGCGACTTCGGGATGAGCGCGGATCCGGCCGACCAGGACCGGATCATGCACGCCCAGCTCGTCACGCCGAGCGGGATGATCCTGATGGGCTCCGACTCCCCCTCCTCGAGCCCGGCCGAGAGCGGCGCCCGCATCACGATCGCGCTCTTCGGCGACGACGACGCCGAGCTGAGCGGCTACTGGGACGGCCTGGCCGAGGGCGGCACGGTCGTCGAGCCGCTGGTCGCCTCACCCTGGGGCGACCGCTTCGGGATGCTGGTCGACCGCTACGGCGTCGGCTGGATGGTGAACATCGCCGCTCCGCCGGCCTGAGGCTCCTCCCCAGCACGGGATCGGGGCACGCCTCCCCCGGGTGCGTCCACCCGTCCCGCCGGACGCCGCGGCGGGCGCAGAATGGAGGGGCCGCTCCCGCTCCGGGGGCCGTCCCACCTCTCACGAAGGCTGCAGATGACGATCACGCTCGGGTACAAGGCATCGGCGGAGCAGTTCGGCGCCCGGGAGCTCGTCGAGCTCGCGGTCGGCGCAGAGCGGCACGGCTTCGAGACCGCGGTCGTCTCGGACCACTTCCAGCCGTGGCGGCACACGGGCGGGCACGCGCCGTTCTCCCTCGCCTGGCTCGCCGCGGCCGGTGAGCGCACCTCCACCATCACCCTCGGCACCTCCGTGATGACCCCGCACTACCGCTACAACCCCGCCGTCATCGCCCAGGCGTTCGGCACGCTCGGCGTGCTCTACCCCGAGCGGATCATGCTCGGTGTCGGCACCGGCGAGGCGCTGAACGAGGTCGCCACCGGCTACCAGGGCGCGGGCGAGCAGACCTGGCCCGACTTCAAGGAGCGCTTCGCCCGCCTGCGCGAGGCCGTGCGGCTCATGCGCGCGCTCTGGGCGGGCGACCGCGTCACCTTCGACGGCGAGTACTACTCCACGCACGAGGCGTCGATCTACGACAAGCCCGAGAGCGGCGTGCCGGTCTACATCGCGGCGGGCGGCCCCGTCGTCGCCAAGTACGCCGGCCGCGCGGGCGACGGCTTCATCTGCACGTCGGGCAAGGGCATGGAGCTCTACACCGAGAAGCTGCTCCCCGCCGTCGAGGAGGGCGCCGCGGCGGCCGATCGCGACTCCTCGACCATCGACCGCATGATCGAGATCAAGCTCTCCTACGATCCCGATCCGGCGCTCGCGCTCGAGAACACGCGCTTCTGGGCGCCGCTCTCGCTGTCGCCGGAGCAGAAGCACTCGCTGACCGATCCGGTCGACATGGAGCGCGCCGCCGACGAGCTGCCGATCGAGCAGGTCGCGAAGCGCTGGATCGTCGGCTCCGACCCCGAGGAGACGGTCGCGCAGATCAAGCCCTACGTCGACGCGGGCTTCACCCACCTGGTCTTCCACGCCCCGGGCGACGACCAGCAGCGCTTCTTCGACGCCTTCGAGCGCGACCTCGCGCCGCGGCTGCGCGCGCTCTGACCTCCCGCCTCCGCCACGACCCCCTTCGGAAGGGCCGCTCCCGCATGACCACGGCCACCCTGCTCGCCCGGCTCGACCGCGGCGAGGCGCTGACACGCGAGACCGCCGAGGAGCTCCTCGGCGCGCGCGGCGACGACCTCGACCTGCTGCTGGAGGCCGCCGGCCGCCTGCGCGACGACGGACTCGCCCGCCGCGGACGGCCCGGCGTCGTCACCTACTCGCGGAAGGTCTTCGTCCCGCTGACCAAGCTCTGCCGCGACCGGTGCCACTACTGCGTCTTCGTGGAGACACCGGGCGGGCTCGCGGCCAAGCGCGAGTCGACCTTCATGGAGCCGGAGGAGATCCTCGAGGTCGCCCGCGCCGGTGCCGCGCTCGGCTGCAAGGAGGCCCTGTTCACGCTCGGCGACCGCCCGGAGGACCGGTGGCCGGTCGCCCGCGCCTGGCTCGCCGAGCACGGCTACGCCTCGACGCTCGAGTACGTGCGCGCGATGGCCGTCCTGGTCATGAGCGAGACGGGCATGGTCACGCACCTGAACCCCGGCGTGATGTCGTGGGCTGAGCTGCAGCGGCTCCGCCCGGTCGCGCCCTCGATGGGCATGATGCTCGAGACGACCGCCGAGCGCCTCTGGTCCGAGAAGGGCGGCGTGCACTACGGCTCCCCGGACAAGGACCCGGCGCTGCGCCTGCGCGTGCTCGAGGACGCGGGACGCAGCCGCATCCCCTTCACCACCGGCGTGCTGCTGGGCATCGGCGAGAACGCGGCGGAGCGGGCGGACGCCCTCTTCGCGATCCGCGAGTCCCACGAGCGGTGGGGCCACGTGCAGGAGTGCATCGTTCAGAACTTCCGCGCGAAGCCGCGGACGGCCATGCAGAACGAGGTCGACCTCGAGCTGCAGGAGTACGTGGCCAACGTCGCGGTCGCGCGCCTCGTGCTGGGCGCCGAGGCGACGATCCAGGCGCCGCCGAACCTCACCGACGAGCAGGAGCTCGGGCTGCTGCTGCGCGCCGGGGTCGACGACTGGGGCGGTGTCAGCCCGCTCACGGCGGATCACGTGAATCCGGAGCGCCCCTGGCCGAACATCGACGACCTCGCGCGGCTCACCGCGGCGGCCGGCTACCGGCTGCACGAGCGGCTGACCGCCCACCCGCAGTACCTCCGCGACTCGGCCACCTGGATCGATCCGCGCGTCGCTCCCTACGTCGAGGCGCTCGCCGACCGCGGGACCTGGCTCGCCGACGAGGCGGCAGCGGTCCTCCCCCGGCCCTACCGCGACTCGCTCGACGCCCTGCCCCGACCGGTCGCGCCCGCCCTCGGCGCCGTGCTCGCCCGGGCGGAGACGGACCCCGCCGGTCTCGAGGACGCCGACTACCTCGCCCTGCTCGCAGCCGACGGCGACGACCTCGACGCCCTCTCCGCTCTGGCGGACGACCTGCGGCACGACGCCGCCGGCGACGAGGTCTCGGTCGTCGTCAACCGCAACATCGACACCTCCCTCTGGGGAGACGGCGGGCTGACCGTCGAGCGGCTGGAGGAGCTCGCCGACGAGGCGGTCGCGCTCGGCGCCACCGAGCTCTGCCTCCAGGGCGCGATCGGACCGGAGCACCTGGGCGACGATCTGCTGCTGATCGTCCGCACGCTGAAGCAGCGGCAGCCCTCGCTGCACCTGCACGCCTACCGGCCCGGCGAGATCCTCGAGGTCGCCCGGCGCACGGGCCGAACCCTGCCCGCGATGCTCGACGCTCTGCGCGAGGCCGGCGTGGACTCCGTCCCGGGGACCGCCGCCCGCATCCTCGACGACGACGTCCGCGCCGTCCTGAGCGAGGGGACGGACCCGACCGTGGCCGAGTGGCGCGAGGCGATCACGGCCGCGCACCGCAGCGGCCTCCGCTCCACCTCGACCATGGTCTACGGACACGTCGAGACCCCCGAGCAGCAGCTCGCGCACCTGCGCACGCTCGCGGCGATCCAGGACGAGACGGGCGGCTTCACCGAGTTCATCGCGATGCCCTTCGTCCCGGCGGAGGCGCCTCCCGCCGTGGTGCGCGCGAGCCGGGGCGGGCCGACCCTCCGCGAGACCCGCGCCGTGCACGCCGTCGCACGGCTCGTCCTCCACGGCCGGATCGCCCACGTGCAGACCGCCTGGACCAAGCTCGGACTGCACGCGGCGCAGGTCCTCCTCCGCGGCGGGGCGGACGACCTCGGCGGCCTGCTGCTCGACGGCGCCCTGCGGCCCGAGGCCGGAGCGGAGGCCTACCGCTCGCTCGACATCGCGACCGTCGCCCGGCTGAGCGGCGAGATCGGCCGCGGCTGGCGCCAGCGCACCACGACGTACGGCGTGGTCGCGCCGGAGAGGGCGCTGCGGGCGGAGCCCGTCGCAGCGGCGGGTCCGCAGCGGATGCGCCTCCCGGTCCGCGGGACCCGCCGGGCGTCATGACCCGCTCCGAGTACCTGCGGCGCCAGGCCGACCTGGTCCGGGAGGAGCGGATCGAGTCGGGCAGCGCCACCGTGCGGCTGCTGACCGCGGGCGCCGAGAGCCCGCGCGCGGTCCTGCTGCTGACCGGCGTCGGCCGGGGCGCGCAAAGCGACACCGGGCTGCTGCTGCCGATGCTGGCGCGGCGCCACCGCGTCGCCGCGCTCGAGCTCGCCGATCTCGGCGACCCCTGGCTCGACGGACCCGCCGCGGTCCGCGCCTCCCTGGAGGCGCTCGGCGCCGAGGAGGCCGTCCTGATCGGCCACTCGCTCGGATCCGCCGTGGCCCTCGCCACGGGCGATCGGCGGGTGCGCGCCCTCGCCCTCGTGGCCGGATGGCTGCGCCCGACGGAGCGCCTCCTCCGCACGGCGCGCCTCTGGCCGATGCTGCCGCCCGACGCGCAGGAGGAGGCCGCTCGGCTCCTCGCCGTCCGCTCGGTCACCGCCTCCTCCCCGTGGGGCGCCGACGCCGCCAGGATGCTCGCCGCCTCCGCCCGGGCCGACGTCGCTGCGGCCGCTATGGACTGCCGGGTTCCCGCCCTCGTGGTCGGCTGCTCCGCCGATGCCGTCGCAGGAGTCGAGGGCGCCGAGGCCCTGCTCGGCGCGATCGACGACGCCCGCTACGCCGTCCTCGACTCCGGTCACGCGGTGCTCGCCGAGCGGCCCGCCGAGCTCCTCGCCGTCCTCGAGCACTTCCTCGCCGATCCGCACCGCGACCCGGCTGGCAGCGTCCTGGCGAGGACGACGGTCTGATGGACGTCGACGTCGTCGTGATCGGCGCCGGGTTCGCCGGGCTCGGAGCCGCGGTCCGCCTGGAGCGCCGCGGCGGGACCTCGTTCGTCGTGTTGGAGCGCGCCGAGCGGATCGGCGGGACCTGGCGGGACAACGTCTACCCCGGAGTCTCCTGCGACATCCCCTCGCACCTCTACTCCTACTCCTTCGCCCCCGAGGCCGACTGGTCGGCGTTCTACGCCCCCGGGGCCGAGATCCAGTCCTACCTCGAGCGCGTCGTCGAGAAGGAGGGCCTGGCGCCCCGGCTCCGGCTGGGGACCGAGGTGCTCGAGGCGGTCTTCGACGAGGAGGCGCACCGCTGGCGGGTGCGCACCTCCCGGGGCGACTACTCCGCCGCGGTCCTCCTCGTCTGCGCGGGGCGCCTCTCCGAGCCCCGCCTCCCGGCCGTCCCGGGCCTGGATTCGTTCGCGGGTCCCGCCTTCCATTCCGCCCGCTGGAGGGACGACGTCGACCTCGACGGGAAGCGCGTCGGCATCGTCGGCTCGGGAGCCTCCGCCGTGCAGATCGTGCCGCACCTCGCCGAGCGCGCCGCCGAGGTGGTGCTCTTCCAGCGCTCGGCCCCGTACGTCGTCCCCCGCCGGAACCGCCCGTACCCGCCGGAGGAGCGCCGAACCCTCTCCCGCGCGCCCGGGGCCCTCGCGAGGCTCCGCGAGGAGCTGTTCTGGCGCGCCGAGCTCGGCTTCGCCGGCCGCGTCGCCGTGCCCGAGGCCATCGATCGGCTGCGGGCGGAGGCGCTCGGCCACCTCGAGGCGCAGATCATCGATCCCGCGCTCCGCGCCGTGCTGACTCCGGACTACGAGATCGGCTGCAAGCGCGTGCTCCTCTCGGACGACTACTACCCCGCTCTCGCGCAGCCGCACGTCCGCGTCGTCCCCGGTCCGCTCCGGCGCCTCGAGGAGGGGGCCGCGCTCGGCGACGACGGCGTCCCGCACGGGGTCGACGTGCTCGTCTTCGCGACCGGCTTCCACTCCACGCGGCCGCCCTTCGCCCGGCGCATCCGCGGCCGCGGCGGCGTCCTCCTCGCCGACCGCTGGGCCGACGGCATGGTCGCGTACGAGTCGACCGCGGTCCACGGCTTCCCGAGCCTCTTCGTCGTCAACGGCCCCAACGCGAGCCTCGGCCACAACTCCGCGGTGCACATGATCGAGACGCAGACCGCCTACGTGCTCGCCGCGCTCGACCACCTCGCGGTCTCCGGCGCCGACCGGCTCGAGGTCACCGCCGAGGCCGAGGCCGCCTCCGTCGCACGGCTCGACGCCCTCAGCGCCGACACCGTCTGGACCAACGGGGGCTGCGAGAGCTGGTACCTGGACGACAACCGGCGACTCACCCTGCTCTGGCCCGACTTCGCCTTCGCCTTCCGCGAGGAGCTCGGCCGGTTCGACCCCTCGGCCTACACGACCTGACCGCGGCTCGCTATCGTGACCGCATGACCGACCGCGTGCTCGCTCCCGAACCGCCCGCCGACGGCGCGAAGCCGAAGGGACCGGCCTCGTACTTCCCGAGCATCGAGAAGACCTACGGCCGTCCCGTCCAGGACTGGCTCGACCTCGCCGACGAGCGGCTGCGCTCCGAGCCGCACATGCAGGTCGTCACCTGGCTGAAGACCGAGCACGGCCTGGGCCATGGCCACGCCAACGCGATCGTCGCCTACGTCCGGGCCGCCCGCGCCTGACCGGCCCGCCCGTCGTCCGCACAGGCTAGGCCCGCCGGCCTCCCCGGACCACCCGTCGTCGGCGCCCGCGCCGTGCGGGGATAATCGGGGCATGCGCGAAGACGACGATGTCGATCTGGTGATCGACGCGTGGGCCGGGGCCCTGCCCGACCTCGATCTCGCGCCTCTGGACGTCGTCTCCCGCCTCCGCCGCCTCAGTCCGCGCGTGCAGGAGGTGCGGCGGCAGTCCTTCGCCGTCAGCGATCTCGCCCCGTGGGAGTTCGAGCTCCTCTCGCTGCTGCGGCAGCGCGGGGAGGGCGGGATGACGCCCTCGGCCCTGGCCACGCACCTCGCGCTGTCCAGCGGCAACCTCGCCAGCCGCGTCGACCGCCTCGGGGCTCGCGGGCTCGTGGTCCGCGAGCAGAACGCCGCCGACTCGCGCAGCAAGATCGTCTCGCTCACCCCGCGGGGCATGAAGCGGGTCGACGAGGCTATGCGGAATCTCGTCGCCGCCGAGGGCGAGGTGCTCGCCGACCTGGACGCCGCGCAGGTGTCGGTCCTCATCGAGTGCCTGCGGCGGATCAGCGACACCCTCGACCGACTGCAGTGAGGCGCTACGCCCGACGAGCCTGAGAGGTCAAGCCCGTTCGGAGAGACGGGCACCGGACGTAGCGTGAAGCGTGCACGGTCGAGGCGTCAGCCACCCGTGCGGATGATCGCGAAAGCGGAGAGCACCATGACACAGATTTCTTCTATCCAACCCGCGCGATGGAGCCGGAACGGAGTCAGGATCGTCGTCGTTCCCGGGGCGGAGCTGCCCCGGTTCCGACTCGAGATCGACGCCCGACTGACCACCGCGCCCTCCCTCGTTCCCACCGGACCCTTCTCGACCGTCGAGGAGGCCGAGCGGGCCGCCGAGGTCGCCGCCGGCCTGCTGGGGGCGAAGATCCCGGCCTGAGCGCACACCCGTCGAGACGGCCGGATCAGCTCGCGAGCTCCGCGAGCGATCCGGTCGGGACCGCGATCCACCCCTCAGCCTCCGCCGCCTCCTGCAGTTCGGGAGGGACCGGCATGGTCGCGCCCAGGGCGTGGGCGCGGGCGTTGAGAGCGGCGACGACGGCGTCGAACGCGTCGTCGGAGCGGCTCATCAGCGCGAGCGCGGGCGCCGGCACATCGAGCCAGGGTGCGGCCCGTCGCAGCGACTCCGCGGCGAGCGCCACGGCCTCCGGTCGCGTCTTGTACCCCGTGGTGTCCACTCCCCAGAGCCGCAGCGCCGCCGCCGGGTACGCCTCGACGAGCCGTCCGCGCCCGGAGCGGTCGACGTCCTCCCCGCTCGCGGCGAAGGCGTCGAGCAGCTCCGCGCAGCGCATCGCGGTCATCCCGAGCCGGTCGGTCGAGACGCTGAGCGGCCAGCGGCCGGTGACCTCGCGCGCCACCCGGTCCGTCTCGCGGTACGCGAGGCGGCGGCGCCAGTCGCGTCCCGCGAGCGTCCGCGGCGAGACCTCCCGTCGCGTGTGCGCGGAGACGAACGCCGCGAACTCCACCGGCCAGCCGAACGCGCAGTCGATCCCGATGACCGCCGCGTCCCGTGACGCCTCGACGATCGTCGCGTCCTCGGCGCCGAGTACGAGCGAGCGGACGACGGCCCGGCCGCCGGAGAACTCGAGGGCGGCGAGAGCGGTGCGCACCGGCTCCGCAGCGAGGTCGACACCGATCGTGAGCACGGGGACAGGGTAGGCGCTCCGGCGCTACGCTCGAGCGATGACGCCGCCCGCTCCCTCCTCCCGGGCGGAGTCGGCCCGCGTGCCGGTCGCGCTCCTCCGCCTCCTCGTGGCCGCCGCCGTTCTCGTGGCCGTGATCGCGACGGCCGTCGACACCGCCTCTCGGACGCCGCTGAACCCGTTCAACTTCTTCGGCTTCTTCACCATCCAGAGCAACATCGTGCTGGCCGTCGTGCTCGGAGCCACCGCCGTGCTCGCGCTCCGCCGCCGTCCCGCGCCCGGCGGGCTCCTACTGGTGCGGGGTGCCTTCACCGGGTACATCATCGTCGTCGGCCTCGTGTACAACACCCTCCTCACCGATGTGGCGGGCGGAGTGGCGCTGCCGTGGGCCAACACCGTCATGCACGTGCTGTTCCCCGTCTACGGACTGCTCGACTGGCTGCTGCTCGCGGATCGCCCTCCGCTGCCGTGGCGCAGGCTCTGGCTGGTCGTGGTCTACCCGATCGTCTGGCTCGTCGTGGTGCTGATCCGCGGAGCGACGGACGGCTGGGTGCCCTATCCGTTCCTGGATCCCGCGACCGGGTACGGGCAGGTGTCGGTGTTCGTCGTCGGGATCGCGGTCGCGTTCCTCGCGTCGGGGGCGCTGGTCTGGGCGATGAGCCGGCTGCGGATCGTGCCGGTGGCAGGCGGCTGAGAGGACGCTCGCCTTCCAGACGGTTCCGCCCGCCGGACGACCGGATCCGCTGCCGTCGCGCACATCCGGCCCGTTCTGGGGTCACCCGTTCGGGGTCATCCGGGGCGCCGCTCCCCTAGCGTCAGCACCGACGGCTCCCCCACCGTCCTCCCCCTCGAGAACGGTCCCCCATGAGCCTCTCCCTCTCCCGCCCGCCGACCCCGAGCCGCCGCGTCCGCGCCCTCGCCGTCGGAGCCGCGCTCGCCCTCGCCGCCGCGCTGCTCCCGGCGCAGGCCGCCGCCGCCACTCCCGCCACCCTCTCGGTGCTGAGCCTCGGCGACTCCATCACCCAGGCCTACGGGACCTGCGGCTCCTTCGCGGACTGCCCCCGCAACAACTGGTCCACCGGCACCAGCTCCTCCGTGAACTCCTTCGCCTCCCGCTTGCGGACCGCGCTCCCCGGCACCACCGTCACGACCGCGAACTTCGCCACCACCGGCGACGTCGTCGCGCAGGTCCCCTCGCGGATCGACGCCGCGGTCGCCGCCGGCGTGCGGCCGGACGTCGTCACCCTGCTCATCGGCGGCAACGACCTCTGCTCGCCCGACAACCGCGTCGCCTCCGACGGCTACACGATGACCCCGGCGAGCACGTTCCGCACCGGAGCCTCCGCCGCGATCACGAAGATCCGCACCACGTGGCCCTCCGCCCGCATCGTCCTCTCGTCGATGCCGAACGTGGCCTCCGAGTGGTCGGTCGTGAAGACCGGAGTCGGCGCGCTCGTCTGGGCGGGCGGCGACCTCTGCCGGACCACGCGCGGCGTCAGCTCCACCGGCCGCAGGCTCAGCAGCACCGCCGCGGCCGCCTCCGCCGCTGCCGCGAAGACGCGGACGACGCAGTACAACACCGCGCTGCAGACGGCGTGCAGCGCCGCCGGTCAGCTCTGCGACTGGGACGGCGGAGCGCTCACCGCGACCCCCGTCACCAAGGGCCTGATCGGGACCACCGACTACTTTCACCCGAGCGTCGCGGGTCAGGCGAAGATCGCCTCGATCCAGTGGGCGGCGTCGAACTTCTCGAAGTAGCGGCCTCCGGAGCGGCCGCTCACGCGTCGAGCGGCCGCTCCCCCTCGCGGCGGCGACGCTGCTCCTCGGCGAGCCGCGCGTAGTGCGCCTCCTCGCGCTCGAGGTCGGCGAGCTGCTCCTCGGTGCTCTTCGGAGCGGGCCGCACCACCATCGTCGGCGGCACCTGCTTCCGGCGGCGGGGCACTCGGCCGCCCGGCACGAAGGATCCGCCGTCGCCGCGCTTCCAGTCGTGCCCGAGCAGGAACCACAGCGAGACGCCGATGAGCGGGAGGAAGAAGATCAGCAGGATCCACACGATCTTGGGCAGGTTCTTGATGATGTTGTCCGGCTGCCGCACGACGTCGACCAGCGCGAGCACGGTCAGGACGATGATCACCAGCGAGAAGACGAACCCCATGCAGTCGAGGGTACGACGCCGAGGGCTCCCCGTCGCCGCTGCGCCGGCCGGCGTCCGGTCCGTGTGCGGTCCAGGAGCGGCTCCGACGCATCCGCCCCGTGCCTCCGCGCTGTTCGGCGCCGATCCCGGGCACACGCCTGCTCCCCACGAACGCGTGCCACCATCGGACGATGACCGAGACGCCGCCCGCCCCCGCCTCGACGCCGGCGAGGAAGCGCCTGACCGCCGCGCGTCTCGCCCTGCTCGCCGGCCTCGTCCTCGCCGTCGCCGGACTCGCGGCCCTCGCGCTCGTGCCTCTGCAGTTCGCGAACATCGACCGTCAGGGCTTCGACTACGTGTGCAGCGTCAGCCTGGGCGGCGTCCCGCCCGAGGCAGGCGACCTGGTCCGCGGCTTCTGGTCGTGGTGGCCGCTGGGCGCGGCGTGCGAATGGACGCTGCTCGACGGCACGACGGTGGTCGACCTCCCCGACTGGTCGACGACCGCCGTCGCGATCGTGGGGGCCGTGCTGCTCGTCGTCGGCGCGGCACTCGCGATCGCGTCGCCGCTCCTCCGCAGGCGCGCTCCGGTCCCGTCCGTCTAGCGGTCGAAGAGGTTCCCGAGGTCGCCGAGCCCCGGCAGCTGGAAGTCGGAGCCGAACTCCGACACCTGCTCCCCCAGCCCGGACACGTGCTCACCCGCACCGGAGACGAACTCCCCCGCGCCGCCCGTGATGTCACCGAAGTCGCCCAGATCGCCGAACCCGCCGGCGAGGTTCTCGAAGTCCACGCCGAGGCCGGACGCCTGCGCGAGCAGCGTACCGGCGACGCTGCTGATCACGGCACCGCCCGCGACCGCCGCGAGCAGTCCGCCCGCCGCGCCGAGCCCGATGCCCGCCGCCGCTCCGACGCCAGCACCCGCGAGGGCGCCGCGGGTCCCCGGCTTCGAGAACATCTTCTTGAGGAACCCCGGATCGTTCGCCTCGCCGCGCGTCGCCGCGCGCGCCAGGTCCTCGGGGGCGGAGGACCGCGGCTGCTCGTTCGCGGGCAGCTCGTCGCGGAGCCGCGCCTCGACCTGTGTGCGCTGCGCCGTCGTCAGCTTCGCGAACGCGTCCCGGTGCACCTGCTCGAGCTGCTCGGGGTCGGCGGTGCGGAGGAGGTAGTCGTAGCGCGCGATCGCTGCGCGGTCCTCCTGCGTGACCACCGGCTGCTGCCCGGGCCGGGCGTCCTGCGGTCGCGCGGAGGGTCGCCGCGGTGAGCCGTACTGCTGAGGCGGCTGGGCCTGCCCGCTCCGCGAGTCGCCTGTCACCTTGTCGGCGGCGGTGCGCACAAGGTCGCGCCAATCGGTCGTCCCGCTCGAGGACGACCCCGAGCCGCTCTTCGAATCGAGCGCCTTCGACGCCATGCCGAGAACGCGCTTGAACATGCTCACAGAGAACCTTCCGTCGAGTACCAGCCTCGATCATGGCGGCGCCGCCTGAGCGAAGGCCCGCGAGACGCCCTCAGAAGGCCGTGAGCGGTCGGCGCGGTGGGCGTCCCTCCGCGATCTCCTCCCCGTCCCTCGCCTGATCGAGGAGCTCGCGCACGCACCGCGGGCGGAGGGCGGCCCGCGACACCCAGCCGAGGAAGGGGATCTCGGATTCCGCCGGCCACTGCCTGCGGACGGCCGCCATGCGACCGGCTATCGCGAGCAGCGCGCTGAATCCCGCGAGTCGGCTTTTCGCGAACGCGTTCCGCTGAACGGAGAGGCTCAGGACGAGGACGGCCGCGAACCCGCGAAGGAGCTCCTCGGTCGTGCCTCCCTGCCGCCGAGGAGTCCCCACCCGGGCAGGACCATCGAGGACTCGAACCGTCGGCGCCTCGACCAGCACAGCTCGGAGTGCTGGGCGGGCGGCAGACCGTGGCGTCAGACGGAGCGACGGCGCGGTCTTCCGATGGACTGATCCCGATCGCGGATCGTGGTGCCCCTGGAGGGACTCGAACCCCCAACCTGCTCCTTAGGACGGAGTCGCTCTTCCATTGAGCTACAGAGGCTGGCCGAGCCAGTGTACCCGCCGTGCCCCGCCCCCCGCGAAGCGACGACAGGGCCTCACCACAACGCCAGCGAAGCACGCCGCGGGCCTCGTCGCGCTGACCGAGCGGCACGCACCTCTTGACACGGACGCCTCCCGCCTCCATGGTTAGTTACAACACCAACTAACCACCCAACCCAGCACCGAAGGAGCCCGCGTGGACGACTCCCGCCCGCTCTTCCTGCAGATCGCCGAGCAGATCGAGAACGACATCATCGACGGCGCACTGCCGGAGGAGTCGCAGGTCCCGTCGACCAACGAGTTCGCCGCGTTCCACCGCATCAACCCGGCCACCGCCGGCAAGGGCGTGAACCTGCTCGTCGACGACGGGGTGCTCTACAAGAAGAGGGGGATCGGCATGTTCGTCGCCGAGGGGGCGCGCGACCGGCTGGTCGAGAAGCGCCGCACGCAGTTCCGCGACCAGTTCGTCGCTCCGCTGCTCGCCGAGGCCGCCAAGCTCGGCCTCAGCACCGAGCAGCTCGCCGACATGATCACAGAAGGGGGATCGCGATGAGCGCGGTCATCGAGGTCCACGACCTCACCAAGCACTACGGACGCATGCGCGCCGTCGACGGCATCGGCTTCGCGCTGGAGGAGAACCGCATCCACGGCCTCCTCGGCCGCAACGGCGCGGGCAAGACGACGCTGATGTCGCTGCTCACCGGCCAGGAGTTCGCCAGCTCGGGCGAGATCCGCGTCTTCGGGCAGTCGCCGGTGGAGAACGCCGCCGTCCTCTCCCGCACCTGCTTCATCAAGGAGAGCCAGAAGTACCCGGACGACTTCAAGGTGAAGCACGTCCTGCGCAGCGCCCCCTGGTTCTTCGACGGCTGGGACGAGGCGTTCGCTCGCGAGCTCGTCGAGGACTTCCGCCTCCCGGTCGACCGCAAGATCAAGAAGCTCTCCCGCGGACAGCTCTCGGCGATCGGAGTGATCGTCGGCCTGGCCTCCCGCGCTCCGCTCACGTTCTTCGACGAGCCGTACCTGGGGCTGGACGCCGTCGCCCGGCAGCTGTTCTACGACCGCCTCCTCCAGGACTTCGCCGAGCACCCGCGCACGGTCGTCCTCTCCACCCACCTCATCGACGAGGTCAGCAGTCTGCTCGAGCACGTCCTCGTCATCGATCAGGGCCGCCTCGTCGTCGACAGTGACGCGGAGGAGCTGCGGGGTGCTGCGGCAACGGTCATCGGACCCCGGCAGGCCGTCGAGTCGTTCACCGCCGGCCGCGAGGTCATCGCCCGCTCCGCTCTCGGCAGCCGCGCCTCGGCCACGCTCCCCCGCCTCGACGACGCCGGCCGCGCCTCCGCCGCCCGCCACGGGCTCGAGCTCGAGTCCGTCCCCCTCCAGCAGCTCGTCGTCCAGCTCACCACCGGGAAGGCCTCGGAATGACCGCCCTCACCGGCGCCCACACGCGCCACGACACCGCCGTCGGCCGCCTCGGCAGCATCGTCCGCCTGCACTTCGCGAACCCCGCCACGATCCTCTACACGCCGCTGATCATCACGGCCGTCATCCTGGCGGGCAACCTGGTCGTCTGGTGGCTGATCCTCCGCGGGCTCGACTCCGGCGAGCGCCTCGAGGCGCAGGAGGGGATGACCTACTCCGGCGCGTCCTTCTTCCTCTTCGTCTACATGATGGTCGTGGCCGTCCAGTCGGTGAACGTCACCTTCGGCCTCGCCCTCGGCTACGGTGCCACCCGCCGCGACTTCTCCCTCGGCACGGCCCTCACCTTCGTCGCCCTCTCGGTCTTCTACACCGGCGTCTTCGTGGTCCTCGGGATCGTGGAGCGCGCGACCGACGGCTGGGGCTTCGGCGGCAGCTTCTTCCGCTCGATCTACTTCGGCGGGGACTCCGTGGGCGAGCAGGCCGTCGCGGTGCTCTGCGCCCTGCTCTTCTTCTTCTTCATCGGAGCGGCGACCGCGGCGGTCTACGTGCGCTGGCGCCAGCGCGGGATGCTGCTCTTCTTCGGGATCCTCGGCGCCCTCCTGCTGGCCGTGATCACCCTCCTCACGCTCACCGAGAACTGGCCCGCCGTCGGCTCCTTCTTCGGCAGCGTCGGATACGCGGGCGGCTACGCCCTCTCGCTCATCCCGACCGCGATCGCCGGAGTCGCGGGCTGGGCGATCCTCCGCCGCGCCACCCCGCGCAGCAGCTGACACCACCGCCACCGATCCGAGAGGACCGACCATGACCGCCCCCGCCCGCAGCTCCGCCTCCTCGCGGAGGATCCTCTCCGTCCTGAGGCTCCATCTCGCCCACCCCGGGACGGTCCTCGGCTGGCCGCTGCTCGTCCTGCTCGCCGTCCTCGCCGGCAACCTCGTGATCTGGTGGCTCGTCCTCCGCGGGATCGGGGCCGAGCGGGGCGGCGGCGACTCGGGCATCCTCCTCGTGGGGCCGGGGATGCTGATCGTCGTCTTCCTCTTCATCGGCTCCATCCAGGCCACGACCGCCACCTTCGGGCTGGCGCTGAGCTACGGAGCGACCCGACGCGACCACGTCCTCGGCAGCGCCCTCGCCTTCGCGGCCCTGTCGGTGCTCTGGGCGGCGATCGTCGTGGTCCTCGGGGTGCTCGAGGAGGCGACCGGGGGCTGGGGGCTGGGCGGCGCGCTCTTCCTCGCCTCCCCCCTCGACGGTCCGTGGCACGAGCGCTTCGTCGTCCTGCTCTGCTCCCTCCTCGCCGCCTTCGCCCTCGGGGGAGCAGCGGGAGCGGTCTTCCTCCGCTGGCGGGAGCGCGGGGTGACGGCCTTCCTCCTCGCCCTCGGAGCGGCGGCACTCGCGGTGGTCGTCGTCGTCGCTCTCGCCGGGGGCCGGCCGGTCGTGGCGGACGTCCTCGAGAGCGCGGGCACCGCCGGAGCCGCCGCTCTGCTCCTCGTCCCCGCCGCGCTCCTGACGGCGGTGGGCTCGCTGGTCCTCCGCCGGGCGACGCCGCGCGGCTGACCCCCTCCTGAGCCGGGCCTGCAAGGCCCTTCCGCCCCGGGCGTCCGGATGCCAGCGTGGGCACATGGCCGACTCCCCCGCTCCGTCCCTCCTGCCCGTCCCCGAGCACAGCTGGATCGCCCGACCCGCCGACGCCGAGCTGACGCAGGACACTCTCGACACGGTCGACGCCTGGTGGCGCGCCGCGAACTACCTCGCGGTCGGGCAGATCTACCTGCTCGCGAACCCGCTCCTGAAGACCCCGCTGAGCCGGGAGGACATCAAGCCCCGCCTGCTCGGCCACTGGGGCACCACCCCCGGCCTCAACCTGATCTACGCGCACCTGAACCGCGCGATCCGCGAGCGCCGCCAGCCGACCCTCTACATCACCGGTCCCGGCCACGGCGGACCGGGCATGGTCGCCAACGCCTACCTCGACGGCACCTACAGCGAGATCTACTCGCACATCGACGAGTCGGAGGAGGGGCTGCGCCGCCTCTTCCGCCAGTTCAGCTTCCCCGGGGGCATCCCCAGCCACGCCGCCCCCGAGACTCCGGGCAGCATCCACGAGGGCGGAGAGCTCGGGTACGCGCTGAGCCACGCGTACGGAGCGGCCTTCGACAACCCGGACCTCCTGGTCGCGGCGGTCGTCGGCGACGGCGAGGCCGAGACAGGCCCGCTCGCCACCAGCTGGCACTCCAACAAGTTCGTGAACCCGCTCACCGACGGCGTCGTCCTGCCGATCCTGCACCTCAACGGCTGGAAGATCGCGAACCCGACCGTCCTCGCCCGCATCCCGCAGGAGGAGCTCGACAGCCTCCTCCGGGGCTACGGCCACGAGCCGTTCCTCGTCGAGGGCGGCTTCGACGGCGAGGACCCGATGCGCGTGCACGAGCGGTTCGCCGACGTCCTGGACACGGTGCTCGACCGCATCGCGGCGATCAAGGAGCGCGCCGCCGCCGGCGACCTCTCACGCCCGGCCTGGCCGATGATCGTGCTGAAGACCCCGAAGGGCTGGACCTGCCCGACCGAGATCGACGGCGTCCAGGTGGAGGGCACCTACCGCTCGCACCAGGTCCCGCTGCCCAACGCGCGCGACACGGAGGCGCACACCCGGCTCCTCGAGGACTGGCTCCGCTCCTACCGGCCCGAGGAGCTCTTCACCGAGGAGGGCGGCGTGGTCGACCGCGTCCGCTCGCTGGCCCCCGAGGGCGAGCTGCGGATGAGCGCGACCCCGCACGCGAACGGCGGGCTGCTGCGGCAGACCCTCGACCTGCCCGACTTCCGCCGCTACGAGGTCGTCGTGGAGCAGCCGGGTGGCACCGTCGCGGAGGCGACGAAGGTGCTCGGCGAATGGCTCGCCGACGTCATCCGCGCCAACCCGACCAACTTCCGCCTCTTCGGGCCGGACGAGGTCGCGAGCAACCGGCTTCAGTCCGTCTACGCCGCCACCGACAAGCAGTGGGACGCCGAGCTCAGCCCCCTCGACGACCACCTGGCTCGCGCCGGGCGGGTCATGGAGGTGCTCTCGGAGCACCAGTGCCAGGGCTGGCTGGAGGGCTACCTGCTCACCGGCCGCCACGGGCTCTTCACCTGCTACGAGGCGTTCATCCACATCATCGACTCGATGTTCAACCAGCACGCGAAGTGGCTGGACGGCACCCGCGACATCGAGTGGCGCCGCCCGATCGCGAGCCTCAACTACCTGCTCTCGAGCCACGTCTGGCGCCAGGACCACAACGGCTTCAGCCACCAGGACCCCGGCTTCATCGACCACGTCGTCAACAAGAAGCCCGAGGTCGTGCGCGTCTACCTGCCCTTCGACGCGAACACGCTCCTCTCGACCTACGACCACTGCCTCCGGAGCGTCGACTACGTCAACGTGGTCGTCGCCGGGAAGCAGCCCTCGCCCCAGTGGCTCACGATGGCGGAGGCGGTCGCCCACTGCACGCGCGGACTCGGCATCCTGGAGTGGGCGAGCAGCGAGCGGCAGGGCGAGTCCCCGGACGTCGTGCTCGCCTGCGCGGGCGACGTGCCGACCCTCGAGACCCTCGCGGCGGTGAGCATCCTCCGCGAGACGCTGCCGGACCTCGCGATCCGCACGGTCAACGTGGTCGATCTGATGCGTCTGATGTCGGAGTCGGAGCACCCGCACGGCCTCTCCGACCGCGAGTTCGACGCGGTCTTCACCCCCGACCGCCCGATCGTGTTCGCGTACCACGGCTATCCGTGGCTGATCCACCGCCTGACCTACAAGCGGACCGGCCACGGCAACCTGCACGTGCGCGGGTACAAGGAGAACGGCACCACCACCACTCCCTTCGACATGGTGATGCTCAACGACCTCGACCGCTACTCGCTGGTGATCGACGTCATCGACCGGACCCCCGGCCTCGGCGCCCGCGCCGCCGGTCTCCGCCAGGAGATGCAGGACGCCCGCATCCGCGCCCGCGCCTACACCCGCGAGCACGGCGAGGACATCCCCGAGGTCGCGAACTGGACCTGGGCCGGCGAGCGCTCCGGCAACGCCAGCGCCAACACCGGCAACGACAACGAATAGCGCCGGTTCGCACACCACGCCCCTCCACTGACGGGTCGCGGTCGTGTCGCTGGCAAGGCGGAGGAGGAAGCGATACCGGCGGTATCGCGCCCGACGACAACGCCGCCAGCGGCGCGACCGCGGCCCGTCAGGCGCTGGCAAGGCGGAGGAGGAAGCGATACCGGCGATCGCGCCCGACGACAACGCCGCCAGCGACGCGACCGCGGCCCGTCAGGCGGCGGGAGCCAGGTAGTCGTCCCAGTCGGGCTGCGTCCGCTCCGCGCCGCGCACGAGCCAGGAGCCGGCGCGCGGCATCCGGGGGACGGTGCGCAGACGCCATCCCATCTCGTGCGGGGTGCGGTCGCTCTTGACGTTGTTGCAGCGCTGGCAGCAGGCGACGAGGTTCTCCCACGTGTCCCGGCCCCCGCGCGACTTGGGCTGGATGTGGTCGATCGTCGCCGCGTGCTGACCGCAGTAGCCGCAGCGGTGGTTGTCCCGGCGGAGCACGCCCCGGCGCGACACCGGCACGCTCCGGCCGCTCGGGATGCGCACGTACCGGGTCAGCACGATCACCGAGGGCCGCACGTGGTCGCCGTGCGCGCTGTGCACCGGATTGCCCTCGTCCGCGGCGATCACGGTCGCCTTCTCCGTCATCAGCAGGACCAGGGCCCGCTTGAACGACACCACCGCGAGCGGCTCGTAGCCGGCGTTGAGAACCAGAGTGCGCATCAGTGACCTCCGTGCTGTCGCACGCCGTCGCGCGAAGGCGCCGCGACCACGAGCAAGGGCGCCGTCGTGATGACGGCGCCCTGCGAGGCCGCGGCGGAGTGCCGCGCGATGACGTGGAGTCGTATCCGCGTGTCGGAGGAGTGCACCGCCGCGGTGAGGACCCGCGCGCGTATCGAATCGGCCGGCCGCACGCGCGAGCGCAGCCCCACGCTGTGGCGCCCGCTCCGCTCGGCCATCCCGGCACTCCGTCCCTCGACGAATCGATCCGCTCGCCACGCGAGCGGACTGGGGTTCAGGTTAACCCTTCACGCCCGGAACACCAGGGGTCGGTCCGGATTCGTCACGCGGCGTTCACACGGCGGGACGACGAGAGCCCGCCCCCTCCAGGAGGGGACGGGCTCTCGAGCGGATCCACCGGATCAGCCGTTGATGCGCACGATCCGGTAGTCGGAGGTCCACAGCGGCTGCACGCGGACGCTCGCGCCCTCGTAGGGTGCGTGCAGGATGTTGCCGTTGCCGGCGTAGAAGCCGTCGTGGCCGTCCATGATGACGAGGTCGCCGGGCTGCGCGTCGGCGAGCGAGACGGGGGTGCCCATGGCGCCCTGGCCCGCGGCCGAGTGCGGCATCGAGATGCCGTACTGCGCGAAGACGTACATCACGAAGCCGGAGCAGTCGAAGCCGCTCGGGTCGGCTCCGCCGAAGACGTAGGGCACGCCCTGGTACTGCATCGCCGTGTCGAACACCGCCGAGAGGCTGTAGCTGGTGGTCGGGGCGGCGGCCGCGATCTCGCTGGCCGAGGCGCCGGAGTAGGAGTTGAACTCCTCGGCGGTCTCGGCGCGCGCCTCGGCGACGTCGCTCGTGTCGACGACAGGCTCGGCCACCACGACGGGCTCGGGCTCCGGTGCGGGCGGCGGGGGCGCCGCCTCGGCCGAGAAGCCGTCGCGGGCGATCGCGGCCTGCACCACTCCGCCGTCGACGGCGACGGTCTGCGCGGAGCCCTGGCGGAGGAGGTCGGCTCGCGACGCCGCGAACAGGCCGTCGTCCTGGCTGCCCGGAGTGAAGGCGTAGGCGGGGAGCGCCATCGTCGCGACCAGCGCGCCGGCGAAGCCGACCATCGCGACCTTGCCGACGACACGGCCCCGGCGCTTGCGCGGGGTCCCGGCCGGCGACGGCACGAAGTCGGTGATGTCCGCGCGGCGGGCAGGAGCTGCGGGAACGGCGCGACGGGAGACGGGTGCGTCCCCGTGGATCCGGGCGCGGATGACCGGGGGCCGGTTCTCGAAGGTCGCGTCGCCGGAGCGGTCGGGGTGGTTGGAGCGGAACCGGTCGGGTGAGCCGGCGTCCTCGTTCGGGGTGAGGGGGTTCTGGGGCAAGGGGGAGATCCTCCGACGTCCCCTCAGCCCAGGCAGCTGTCCCGTCTCATGCACGAAGCATCGGTGTGCACAGGATCCGAGACGGGTGTGGGGGCGTCGGATCCCGCGCCCTGGGACCGAGGCTCGGCCGCAGGGCTCCACAGAGCGTAAGCGACCGTTACCGATTTGTCACCTTCTCGGCGGGAAGAGACCGCTCTCCCGATCGCCTCCGGTCACCGGATGCGGTAAGGGCCCGTACGGGCCGCTCCCAGGGAGACGCGGGTCAGACGACGAGGAAGATGTGCGCCGCGACCTCGTTCGGCAGCTCGATGCCCGCCTCGGCGCCGTCGATGCGAGCGAGCACGTAGCCGTTGAGGGCCGAGAACTCGCCCTCGGCACCGGGGACGACCCCGGCCTGCTTGAGCTGGAGGAGGAGCTCCGGATCGACCTGCGCCGGCTCGCCGAGGCGCCGGACGACGCCGCGGCGGGGCTCGCTCGACCCCGCGACGAAGCGCGGCAGGCTGATGACGCCGTCGGCGAAGCGGGAGGCGGGGGTGTCGCCGAGCTCGTCCAGGCCCGGGATCGGATTGCCGTAGGGCGACTCCGTCGGGTGGTCGAGCATCTCGAGGAGACGGCGCTCGACCTGCTCGCTCATCACGTGCTCCCAGCGGCAGGCCTCCTCGTGCACGAACTCCCAGTCGAGCTTGATGACGTCGTGGAGGAGCCGCTCGGCGAGGCGGTGCTTGCGCATGACGTGGATCGCCTTGCGGCGGCCGTCGGAGGTGAGCTCGAGGTGGCGGTCGCCCGAGACGACGACGAGGCCGTCGCGCTCCATGCGACCGACGGTCTGCGACACGGTCGGCCCGGAGTGGCTGAGCCGCTCCGAGATGCGCGCGCGCAGCGGGATGATGTTCTCCTCCTCGAGCTCGAGGATGGTGCGCAGGTACATCTCGGTGGTGTCGATCAGATCCGTCATCTCAGCCTTCCCGTCTCGGCGCGCTCCACCCTAGTGGTCGCCACGACGCAGCATCGGCGCTGCGGCGCGACTCAGGCCTCCGTCGCTCGGAGGAGGGGTGCGGGCCGGGAACCCTAGTATTAACGCATGCCGGACCTCACCATTCCTCGCGAGCTGCTCCCCCACGACGGACGGTTCGGCTGCGGCCCGTCCAAGGTGCGGCACGACCAGCTCGCCCACCTCGCGACGCAGGGCGCGCACCTCCTCGGGACCTCGCACCGCCAGGCGCCCGTCAAGGACCTCGTCGGGCGCGTGCGCGAGCATCTCGCCACGCTGTTCCGCATCCCCGAGGGCTACGAGGTCCTGCTGGGCAACGGCGGCTCGACCGCCTTCTGGGACGCCGCGGCCTTCTCCCTCATCGAGCGCCGCGCCGAGAACCTCACGTTCGGCGAGTTCGGCCAGAAGTTCGCGGCCGCCGCCTCCGCGCCGTTCCTCGAGCCGGCCCACGTCGTCTCCGCCCCCGCGGGGTCCCGGAGCGAGGTCGAGATCGTCGAGGGGATCGACGTGTACGCGTGGCCCCACAACGAGACGAGCACCGGAGTGATGGCCCCGGTCCGCCGGGTCCGCGGCGACGAGGGCGCGCTCACCGTCATCGACGCCACCAGCGCGGCGGGCGGCATCGACGTCGACATCGCCGAGGCCGACGTCTACTACTTCGCCCCGCAGAAGAACTTCGCCTCCGACGGCGGACTCTGGTTCGGCCTCTTCTCCCCCGCCGCGATCGAGCGGATCGAGCGCATCGCGGCGAGCGGCCGCTACATCCCCGAGTTCCTCAGCCTCAAGAACGCCGTCGACAACTCGCGCCTGAACCAGACGCTGAACACTCCGGCGCTCTCGACCCTCCTGCTGATGGAGTCGCAGCTCGAGTGGATGAACGCCTCGGGCGGCCTGGCCTGGGCGTCGGCGCGCACGGCCGAGTCCTCCTCCGCGATCTACGACTGGGCCGAGGCCTCGAGCCTCGCCACCCCGTTCGTCGAGGTGCCCGAGCACCGCTCCCAGGTCGTCGCGACCGTCGACTTCGACGCCTCCGTCGATGCCGCTCTCGTCGCGAAGATCCTCCGCGCGAACGGGATCGTCGACACGGAGCCGTACCGCAAGCTCGGCCGCAACCAGCTGCGCGTGGCGACGTTCGTCGCGATCGAGCCGGACGACGTCCGCTCGCTGCTCGGCTGCATCGACCACGTCCTCGAGCGCCTGGCGGTCTGAGGCACGCCATGCGGCTGTGGTTGCGCGAGGAGGAGCGGCGGCCCACGCCGCCGCCCTACGCGAGCGACGACGCGACGGCTCTGCTGGTCGGGTGCGTCGTCTGGGCGGTCGCGCTCGTGGCCGTGCTCGTGGCGACGGCCGTCGGAGCCGTCATCGAGCCGGTCGTCCTGTCGACCGTCGTGATCGGACTGGTCCTCGGCACGATCGGGCTGTTCTACAGCCGCAACCGCCGCTAGACCGCGTCGGTCTCCATCCGGAGTCCGGTGCCGTCGGCCTCGGGCTCGCGACGGACGCGCAGGCCGGTGAACTCGCCGAGGCGCTCGACGTGGGTGCCGCCGCACGCGATCGCGGCGTCCCCCGCGGGGAGGGTGCAGCGCCATGTCCGCCGCGTGCTGAGGAGGTCGTCGTCGCGCTCGATGCGCACCTCCGCGTCCGAGGCGATCCACTCGGCGAGGAGGGCGTTCACCCGCTCCTGCACCTCGAGGATCTCCGCCAGCAGGCGGGCGGTGTCCATCCCGCTGCGTCGCAGGGACTTGCCGAGGCGGTAGACGTCGGTGGAGCCGGACTCGCGGATCCGCGAGGTCTGGATCGCCGCCTGGTCGAAGTCCGGGTTCCCGAGAGCGTCGGTGCGCGCCGGCTTCGACCAGAACGAGGCCAGAGCGGCGTTCAGGGCGAGGGAGGCGAGGTGGCAGGCGGTGTGCCCACGGGAGAGCTCGTGCCGGTGCTCCTCGTCGACCTCGACGTCGACCTCGTCGTCCACGTGGAGTGAGGAAGGGTCGTCGACGATGTGGACGACGACGAAGCTCCACTCCGGAGTGCCGAGCCGCGCCGGGAGCCGCTCGCCGACGTGCAGCTCGCCGCCCTGCCACGCCCCGATGCGGCAGTCGATGAGGGGATGCCGCTCCCCCGCCACGACCAGCGCGCCGCGGTCGGGCCCCTGGTCGGGCCAGGTCGGGTCGACGGGGTGAGCGGAGGTCGCATCGAGGACGACCGCCCAGCGGCCGTCCTCCAGCCGGCCCACGTGCTGCACGCGCCCGGAGGAGCGCACGGCGCCGTCGGGATAAGCGATGCGGGTGTCGGAGTCGATGCTCATCGGGCGGCGCCGGGCCGGATCAGCGGCGACGTCGACGGCGACGGGTCGTCGGGGCGGGGGCGGGCTCGGGCTCGACGTCGTCGGAGTCCTCGTCGTCGGGGTCGTCGTCCGGGTCGTCGGAGTCGTCCTCGTCCGAGTCCTCGTCGTCCGAGTCGTCGCCGTCGGAATCGTCGTCCGAGTCGTCGTCGTCGTCGACCGGATCGTCGTCGTCGTCCGAGTCGCCCTCGTCCTCGTCGGAGTCGTCCTCCGACTCGTCGTCGAGGTCGTCTTCCTCGGCGTCCTCGAGCTCGTCGTCGTCCGCGTCCTCGACCTCCTCGCCGAGCGCGTCCTGCGCGGTCTGGTAATCGGCCAGACGCACGGACCACGGCACCCAGTCCGGAGCGAGGACCGCGCCCTCACCCGGCAGCAGCTCGACCTCCAGGACGTTCACGTCCTCGTTCTCGTCGATCCGGGAGAGCGTCGCCGTCCACAGCCAACCCGGGTACCCGCGCATGAGGTTCGCGAACTGCAGCGACACGACGTGCTCGCCCTGCGCCAGAGTCGTGACCAGCTCGCCGATCGTCCCCTCGGGGGCGATCTCGGCGAGCGCGGCGCGAGCGACATCGAGAGACCTCGCGAGCACGGCGTCCGCCTCGTAGACGGGCTCGGGAGCCTCGTCCGCGGCGGCCTCGTCCGCCTCCCCCGGGGAAGCGTCGTCGTCGGCCTCGGAACGGTCGTCGGCGACGGGGCCGGAATCCTCAGCAGAAGTCGCATCCTCAGCAGGAGCCCCGTCCTCAGCAGGAGCCGCATCCTCAGCAGGAGCCGAGTCGTCAGCAGGAGCCATGTCCTGAGCAGGAGCCGAGTCCTCAGATGTTCCCGCGTCGTCAGCAGGAACCGCATCGTCAGCAGTGGCCGCGTCCTCAGCAGGAGCCGGCACTGCAGCAGAAGCCGTGTCCGCGCCGGGAGCCCCCGCCTCAGCGGCGACATCGTCGGCCGGAAGAGTCTCCTCCGCAGAGGCGGAGTCCTCGGCAGAAGCCTCGGTCACCGGGAGGGCCGCGTCGCTCTCACCCTCGCCGGAGGGAGCCTCGTCGACAGGAGCCGCCTGGTCAGCGTCGATCTCCTCGTCGGCTCCGCGCGTGTCCTCAGCGGAGGAGTCAGAATCGGCGGGAGTCGCGTCCGGCTCGGCGCCGGAGTCACCCTCTTCCGGGGACTGCTCCACGCGAGCGTCCTCCGGGGTCGGAGCGGCGACGGTCTCCTCGACCGGGCCCTGGTCGCCGGTCGTGCCGTCGGCGTCAGGCATCCAGCTCGTCCGCAACCCGGCGCAGGAGCGCCGCGATCGTGCGCCCGTGCGCCTTGTCGGGGTAGCGGCCGCGCTTGAGCCCGGCGCCGATCCCGTCGAGCAGCTTGACCGTGTCCTCCACGATCACGGACATGTCGTCCGCGGACTTCCGGTTGAGCTTCACCAGGCTCGGCGGAGCGTCGAGGACGCGCGCCGAGAGCGCCTGCGCCCCGCGCTTGCCGTCGGCGATGCCGAACTCGAGGCGGGTGCCGGCCTTGACCGCGGTCCCGGAGGGCAGCGCGGAAGCGTGCAGGAAGACCTCCTGGCCGTCATCAGTGCTGATGAAGCCGAAGCCCTTCTCCTCGTCGTAGAACTTGACCTTGCCGGTAGGCATGCAGACCCCTCCTGGAAATGAAGCAGCCATCAGTTTAGTCGACCGGGGCCGCCCTATCCTTGACGGGTGAAGCCACAGGAGCCGGCGGGCGTCGGACGCGCGGAGCGCACGCTCGCCTATATGTTCATCGCGATCATCGTCGTGACGGTCCTCGCGTTCCTCGCGATCCTGGTCGCCCCCGCGCTCGGGATCCGCGAGTACGCCGGCCCGTTCTGGCAGTTCGTCTTCGCTGTGCCGCTGGTGGGCCTGCCCATCGCGTTCCTCATGATGATCGCGATGCTCATCGTGGGGGTCCGGCGCCGCCGCGCGCAGTCCTGATCGGACGCGCTCTCCTCCTGCCGCACCGCCTCCGATCCGGCGTTCCCCGCCGCCGAGCCTGCACCGAGCGCCCGGACAACCGACTCCCAGACTCCGTACAGCCGACGGCCAGATACTGTCCTGCATGGACGGACCCCGCATTCTCATCGTCGACGACGAGCCCAACATCAGAGACCTGCTCACCACGAGCCTCCGCTTCGCCGGCTTCGCCGTGCGTGCGGTCGGCAACGGGGCCCAGGCCATCTCGGCGGTCCTCGAGGAGGAGCCGGACCTGATCATCCTCGACGTGATGCTCCCGGACATGAACGGATTCGGCGTGACCAAGCGCCTCCGCTCGGCCGGGTACACCTCCCCCATCCTCTTCCTCACGGCGAAGGACGACACCGAGGACAAGATCACGGGCCTCACCGTCGGCGGTGACGACTACGTCACGAAGCCGTTCAGCCTCGACGAGATCGTCGCGCGCATCAAGGCGATCCTCCGCCGCACCATGCACGCCGAGGAGGACGCGGTCATCCGGGCTGGCGAGCTGACCATGGACCAGGACACGCACGAGGTCCTCGTCGGCGACGAGCCGGTGGAGCTCAGCCCCACCGAGTTCAAGCTGCTCCGCTACCTGATGCTCAACCCGAACCGGGTGCTCAGCAAGGCGCAGATCCTCGACCACGTGTGGGAGTACGACTTCAACGGCGATGCGGGCATCGTCGAGTCCTACATCTCGTACCTGCGACGTAAGCTCGACACGCATTCGGAGGAATCGCTCATCCAGACCAAGCGAGGATTCGGATACATGCTGAAGGTCGCGAAGGCCTAGCCTCCGCCACCTCGGCGCCACCTCCCGCCGGAGGCGCGGCGCCCGCCGATCCCGAGGGAGTTCCACCGCCATGCACCAGGGTCTGGCCGAGCGGTGGAACTCCATCTCGTTGCGCACGAAGATCACCGCGGTCACGGTCCTCCTGCTCACGCTGGGACTCCTCGTCTCCGGGATCGGGACGATGACGATGCTGAAGCCGCAGCTCGTCGCCCAGCTCGACGCACAGCTGGCCGACCAGGTCCAGCGGACGGCGAGCGACCTCTCCGTCAACGACTTGGCCGCGATCGACGAGTCCAAGGCCGATTTCGGCGCCGTCTACGACCAGTACGGCACGCTCGACAACACGAACGCGTCCGGCGCGGCCGACCCCGCCTTCCCGCAGACCTTCACCCTCGAGCAGGCGCTGCAGGGCGGCGACAAGCCGATGGAGATCTGGAGCTCCAACGGCAAGGTCGAGTACCACGTCATGTCGACGGTGTTCACGAGGGGCACCGAGTACCAGACGCTCCTGCTCGCGGTGTCGACCCGCAGCGTCGACGTCATCATGACGACGTACCTCACGATCTTCCTCGGCTTCGGAGTCGCGATCGTCGTGATCGGCGCACTCCTCACCCGCCTGCTGGTCACCACCACCTTCGCCCCGCTGCGCGAGGTCGAGCAGACCGCTGCCGCCATCGCGGACGGCGACTTCAGCCAGCGTCTGGACGGCACGACGCCCAACACCGAGGTCGGGCGCCTCAACCGCTCCCTGAACGCGATGCTCGGGCGGATCGACTCCGCCTTCCGCGACCGCGCCCGCACGATCGACCAGATGCGCCGCTTCGTCGGCGACGCCAGCCACGAGCTGCGCACGCCGCTGGTCTCCGTCCGCGGCTACGCCGAGCTGTATCGGATGGGCGCTCTGCAGACGCCCGAGGCCGTCGGCCAGGCGATGGAGCGCATCGAGAAGGAGGCGATCCGGATGGGCGGCCTGGTCGAGGACCTCCTCGAGCTCGCCCGCCTCGACGAGACGAAGCCTCTCGCACTCGCGCCCGTCGATCTGATGCCGCTCGCCCGCGACGCCGCGATGGACGCGATGGCCTCCTGGCCCGACCGCGACTTCGGCGTCGAGACCCGCGACGACACCCCCGTGGAGACGCCCGCGCTCGAGCCCGACGAGGCCGGCGCCTCCGCCACGCAGACCATGGAGCTGACGAACCCCGGGCTCACCGGCCCGATCGCCGCGGCAGGAGCGAGGCTCGCCCGATTCCGCCGGCGTCCGCGCCGGGTCAACGCCGAGGAGATCGCCGCCGGCACCGCCACCGCCCCCGAGGAGCCGGGCGTGCCGGCGATGGTGATGGCGGAGGAGAACAAGATCCGCCAGGTCCTGACGAACCTGATCGGCAACGCCGTCCGCTACACGCCCGAGGACACTCCGATCGAGATCGGCGTCGCCGTCGACCGCTCCCGCCGCCTCGCCCTGCTGGAGGTCATCGACCACGGCGAGGGCATCCCGCCGCAGATCCGCGAGAAGATCTTCCAGCGCTTCTGGCGCGCGGACACGTCGCGGACCCGCGAGACCGGCGGCAGCGGCCTCGGACTGGCGATCGTGTCCTCGATCGTCGCCGCGCACAAGGGCCGCGTGGACGTCGTCGAGACGCCGGGCGGAGGCGCGACCTTCCGCGTCGCGCTGCCGCTGCTCACGGTCGGCCAGAACGGCGAGACCTCCCCCGCCTCGGTCTGATCCGCACCGCGGTCCGTCTTTCCTCGGGGCCCCTTCGGTCCGAGCTCTTCCGTCGACGTCCGCGAGCGGCACAGATCGATCCGCCCGAGCGACCGTGACCTCGCCCACCCGGCCCGCACGGCCGCGCACGGCTCACTCTCCTCTTGGGGACCAACGGGCGGCGAGCCCGCCCGGACCGCTGGAGATGAGACCCGACGCTCGACGGGTGCCGCGTCGCCGGATCCTGCGGACTCGCGTCCGCATCCGTTCGGCCGACGACATCTCCGCCCTGACCGCGGACGTCGCGACCCGCACCGGCGCACTCTACGCGCTTCTGGTACCGGTGTCCGCTGAGGAGACCGAGGCGGCGCGGAGGGCGGTGCCACCGCAGGAGAACCGCCGTTGTGGTCGCGGAGCGGATCCAGGACCACCTGCCGGTTCGGTCGCCCGCTACTCGCTCAGATGCCTCCGGAAACGCCGAAGGCGGCTCCCCCGAAGGGGAACCGCCTTCTGCGTGGTGGGGGGCCTGGACTAGAAGTCCATGCCTCCGGTGGGGTCGCCGCCCGCGGCGACCGGGTTCTTCTCGGGCTTGTCGGCGACGACGGCCTCCGTGGTGAGGAAGAGACCGGCGATCGACGCCGCGTTCTGCAGAGCGGAGCGCGTGACCTTGACCGGGTCGATGATGCCCGCGGCGATGAGGTCGACGTACTCGCCGGTCGCGGCGTTGAGGCCGTGTCCGGTGGGCAGCTCGCGGACCTTCGCAGCGACGACGCCGGGCTCCATGCCCGCGTTGAGGGCGATCTGCTTGAGCGGGGCGTCGATGGCGACCTTGACGATGTTCGCGCCGGTCGCCTCGTCTCCGACGAGCTCGAGCTTCTCGAAGGCGAGCTTGCCGGCCTGGATGAGGGCGACGCCACCACCGGCGACGATGCCCTCCTCGACGGCGGCCTTCGCGTTGCGGACGGCGTCCTCGATGCGGTGCTTGCGCTCCTTGAGCTCGACCTCGGTCGCCGCCCCGGCCTTGATGACCGCGACGCCGCCGGCGAGCTTCGCGAGGCGCTCCTGGAGCTTCTCGCGGTCGTAGTCGCTGTCGGTGTTCTCGATCTCGCCGCGGATCTGCGCGACGCGACCGGCGATGGCCTCGGCATCGCCGGCACCCTCGACGATCGTGGTCTCGTCCTTGGTGATGACGACCTTGCGGGCCGAGCCGAGCAGGTCGAGGGTGACGTTCTCGAGCTTGAGGCCGACCTCCTCGGAGATGACCTGGCCGCCGGTGAGGATCGCGATGTCCTGGAGCTGCGCCTTGCGACGGTCGCCGAAGCCGGGGGCCTTGACGGCGACCGACTTGAAGATGCCGCGGATCTTGTTGACGACCAGGGTCGCCAGCGCCTCGCCGTCGACGTCCTCGGCGATGATCAGCAGCTGCTTGCCCGCCTGGATCACCTTGTCGACGACCGGGAGCAGGTCCTTGATGTTCGAGACCTTGGAGTTGACGATGAGGATGTAGGGGTCCTCGAACACCGCCTCCTGGCGGTCGGGGTCGGTCACGAAGTACTGCGACAGGTAGCCCTTGTCGAAGCGCATGCCCTCGGTGAGCTCGAGCTCGGTGCCGAAGGTGTTCGACTCCTCGACGGTGACGACGCCCTCCTTGCCGACCTTGTCGATCGCCTCGGCGATGATCGCGCCGATCTCGGGGTCCGCGGCGGAGATGGAGGCGGTCGCCGCGATCTCCTCCTTGGTCTCGATCGCCTTCGCGCCGGCGATGAGCTCGGCGGTGACGGCCTTGACGGCCTTCTCGATGCCCTTCTTGAGGCTGATCGGGTCGGCGCCGGCCGCGACGTTGCGCAGGCCCTCGCGGACGAGCGCCTGAGCGAGGACGGTCGCGGTGGTGGTTCCGTCGCCGGCGACGTCGTCGGTCTTCTTGGCGACCTCCTTGACGAGCTCGGCGCCGATCTTCTCGTACGGCTCGTCGAGCTCGATCTCCTTGGCGATGGAGACGCCGTCGTTCGTGATGGTGGGAGCGCCCCACTTCTTCTCGAGGACGACGTTGCGGCCGCGCGGGCCGAGGGTCACCTTGACCGCGTCGGCCAGAGTGTTGAGTCCACGCTCGAGGCCGCGGCGGGCTTCTTCGTCAAAAGCAATGATCTTGGCCATGTGTGTTTCTCGTCCCTCCCGGACGTCGTGAAATGTCTGTGCTGGCACTCGACCGGAGCGAGTGCCAAGGTCGATTCTGGCACTCGCGGTGGACGAGTGCAAGCGACCGGCACGCGCTCCGACACGAAGGAGCCGCCGCCCGCACGAGGCGGACGACGGCTCCCGGGAGGCTCGGCGGTCAGGCCGGGCGGACCGATTCGGCCTGGGGGCCCTTCGACCCCGTGCCGACCTCGAACGCGACCTGCTGCCCCTCCTCGAGGACCTTGTACCCCGACATGTCGATCGCGGAGTAGTGGACGAAGACGTCCTGTCCGCCGCCGTCGACCGTGATGAAGCCGTAGCCCTTCTCAGCGTTGAACCACTTGACGGTTCCGTTCGCCATCTCTGTACTCCCCAGTGCTGTGATGCCCGCGGCACGAGCGATGTGCTGGTGCCTGGTCAGGAATACTAATCCGGCTATCGGCCCCGGGAGGGGCTGGAAAGGGCCTCGCGGGGAAGAGTTGCCCGGGATTCAACACGGAGGAAACGTGCCCGTAACAGAGGGCCCCGATCAGCCCTGCTCGGAGGCGTAATCGGCCCCCAGGACCACGACGACGGAGCCCGTCTCGACGAAGTCCTGCGAGAGCAGGACCGTCCCCGTTCCGAGCGAGTCGACGAGACCGAGGGCCGCTCCCTCGAGCGCCGGGTCGGTGTAGTAGACGGTCGTGGCGGCGATGTCCTCGGTGTTCGCGTTCGCGACGGTCGGGACGCTCCATCCGGCCGTCGTCAGGGCGTCGCCGGCGCTGGCGGCGAGTCCGACGGTGGCGGTGCCGTTGAGGACGGCGACGGCGAGATCGGGATCGAGCGTCGCGGAGGCGGTCGGGGTCGCCTCCGCGGTCGCGGTCGGCGGAGTGAAGACGTCCGTGAACTGCACCCGGTCGTCGATGACCAGCAGCCCGATGAAGCCGAGCAGGACGATGACTCCGGTGGCGAGCGCGGCCCAGGCGAGGGCGACCGCGCGGGCGTGAGGGGCCGGCGGCCGACGGTGGGCGCCGACGCGCGCCTCCGTCGCCGGGACCTCGTCGAAGCGGTCTCTCGGGTGCGTGTTCGACATCGGGGGTACGGCCGGCCTTCCGTTGGTGGACTCGAGCAGCTCGTCTACTCGAGGCGCCCGAGGCGTCGCGAGGCGCGGGCGCCGGCGCGCTGGTCGCGGATGCGCTGCAGCCGCGTGACGAGCATCGGGTCGTGCGCGAGGGCGGCCGGAGAGGCGAGCACCGCGCTGAGCACCTGATAGTAGCGGGCGGCCGACAGTCCGAACTGGGAGCGGATCGCGTCGTCCTTGTCCCCGGAGCGGGCCGTCCACTCGCGCTCGAAGGCGAGCACCCGCAGCTCGCGCTCGGACAGACCGGTGCACGGTCTCGGGTCCGTCGTCCTGCTCATTCCTCCAAGGTAGGCAGGCCCACGGCCACCGCCGGGGAGGCGCTCCGAACACCTCGTGACCGTGTCGCGGCATGGAGGCGGGGAGTCTCCTCCACAGCCCGCGGAGGCGGAATGGAGCCGTCGCCCCGGGGGTTGGACCAGGTGGAGGGGCGCGACCGCCCCCGTACACTGACGAGGATTCCGAGGGAGACCCATGTCGTCGTATTCCGTGAACAAGTCCGACGCCGAGTGGCGCGAGGAGCTCGACCGCGACCAGTACGCGGTCCTGCGCGAAGCGGCCACCGAGCGCCCGTGGACCGGCGAGCTGCTCGACGAGCACCGCTCCGGCCTCTACACCTGTGCCGCCTGCAGCGCCGAGCTCTTCAAGAGCGGCACCAAGTTCGACTCCGGCTGCGGCTGGCCGAGCTTCTACGAGTCCGTGAAGCCGGACGCGGTCCAGCTGATCGAGGACAGCACCCTCGGCATGGTCCGCACCGAGGTCCGCTGCGCGAACTGCGGATCCCACCTGGGACACGTCTTCCCCGACGGCTTCGGCACGCCCACCGGCGACCGCTACTGCATGAACTCGATCGCCCTGAACTTCCAGGCCGAGGGCGAGTGACCGTGTCCTCCTCCCCCGTGCTCGAGGCCGTCCTCGCGCGCCGATCGCGCTCGAAGGTGACGCCGGAGGCTCCGGGGCACGACGAGATCGCGGCGTTCGTCTCGGCGGCGTCGCGTCTCGCCGATCACAGCTCGCTGCGCCCGTGGCGGGTCATCGAGATCCGCGGCGCCGCCCGCGACCGGGTCGGCCGCAGCTTCGCGGTCGCCTCGGGGGCGAAGAAGGACCCGCGGAAGTACATCGAGAAGACGCACCGCGCCTCCCTGCTGCTGGCCGTCGTGGTCAGCGTCAAGAAGTCGAAGGTGCCGGCCTGGGAGCAGGAGGCCGTCGCCTCGGGCGTCGCCCACCTCCTGAGCCTGCTGCTCGACGAGGCGGGCTGGGGCGTCTTCTGGCGCACCGGCTCCTACACGCGCGACAAGGCCGTGCGGAAGGCGCATCGCCTCGAGAAGGGCGAGGAGCTGCTCGGCTGGCTCTACGTCGGCCGTCCCGACGGGAAGATCGGCGGCCCCAAGCGGCCCGCTCCCGCCGAGCGGCACCTCAGCATCCTCGAGCCGTGAGACGCGGCGGGCCCGGATCCGGCCGGATCCGGGCCCGCGATAGGGTTGCCGGGCGCGCGAGCGCACCTGCCGACGTGGCGCAATTGGTAGCGCACCCGACTTGTAATCGGGCGGTTACGGGTTCAAGTCCCGTCGTCGGCTCAGGAGAGAAGAAGGCCCCGACCGCTGCGTGCGGTCGGGGCCTTCTGCATGAGCGGGGCTCCTGCGCGTCCGCGGCTCAGCCCGCGGCGGCCGGAGTCGGCTCGGAGGAGGCCGGAGCCTCGGTGGAGACCGGGGAGTCGCCGGGAGCGGGGGTCTCGGTCGACGCGGGGGTCTCGGTCGACGCGGGCGTCTCGGTCGAGGCGGGCGTGTCACTCGGCGCCGGGGTCTCGGAGGAGGTGGGCGCGGGAGTCGCCGACGAGTAGGAGTCGGCGGCGGCCGAGAGCACGAAGGAGCTGAAGGCGTCCGGGTCGGTCAGCGAGCCCGAGTACGCCTCGCCGTTGACCAGGACGGTCGGGGTGCCCGTGACAGCGGGCACGTCCGTGCCGGGCAGCGGACCCGAGGTGGCGCGCTCGGTCGCGGCGCGGACCCAGCTCACGAAGCTCTGGTCGTCGATGCAGGTGTTCACGGCCGCCGTGTCCTCGACGCCGGCCTGCGAGGCGTAGTCCTTCAACTGGTCGTCCGAGAGTCCGTCGGTCCCCTCCGCCGGCTGGTTGGCGAACAGCAGGGAGTTGAAGTCGAAGAACGAGTCGGGCGAGCGGTCCGCAACGCACGCGGCGGCGTTGGCCGAGCGCTCCGAGTACTTGGTTCCGTTGGAGCGGGTCGTGAGGATGGCGATCGGGTGGATCTCGACCGTCGCGGCACCGCTGGTCACCCACTCCTTGATCTGGTCGCCGTTGGTCTTCTCGAACTGGCCGCAGTAGGGGCAGAGGTAGTCGAGGTAGACCCGGATGTCGACCGTGCCGGCCGAGGTGTCGAGCGCGCTGGGGGTGGGCGTCCCGTCGGCGGCGACGGCACCGCTCGTCTGCGCGACCATGTTCTCGCCGATGACGACACCGTCGCTCGCCATGTTCGCCGGGCCCGGGCCCGCGGGGCGGATGCTCGAGGTGACGGCGAAGACCACGATCACGACGACCGCGATCACGACGGCGGCGAGCCCGCCCTGCAGGGCGAAGCGGCTCACGCGGTCGCGGCGCTTCTGCTGCTCGCGCAGGCGGCGCGCCTTCTCTCGGGCGGCCTCTCGTCGCTGGTTCTTCGAGAGACGGTCGTTGGCTCCGCCGGTGGTCATGACAAGAACGCTCCGAATGAGAGAGGGGGAAGAAGGGGGTCGCCGGGCGCGACTCGCCGGAATCCTACGCGCGAGCCCTGGGAAACCTCCAAACGACGGATACGCGGTGCCCGACCGACGACTGTCGGCCCCGTGGCATACTGTGACGGTTGGTCGGAGTCGCCCACGCGATGATGACCATCACTTCCATTCACTCGGATCGTCCGGCACGTACCTGCCGGTGAAGGAGCAAGAACAATGGCGTCCGTAACTTTCGACCACGCGTCCCGCGTCTACCCCGGGGCCACTCGCGCCTCCGTCGACAAGCTCAACCTCGAGGTGGGCGACGGCGAGTTCCTCGTCCTCGTCGGCCCATCCGGCTGCGGCAAGTCCACCTCCCTGCGCATGCTCGCCGGCCTCGAAGAGGTCAACGAGGGCCGCATCCTCATCGGCGACCGCAACGTCACGGACGTTCCGCCGAAGGACCGCGACATCGCGATGGTCTTCCAGAACTACGCGCTGTACCCGCACATGTCGGTCGCCGAGAACATGGGCTTCGCGCTCAAGATCGCCGGCGTCAACAAGGACGAGCGCGCCGCGCGGGTCCTCGAGGCCGCGAAGATGCTCGACCTCGAGCCCTACCTGAACCGCAAGCCGAAGGCGCTCTCCGGTGGCCAGCGCCAGCGCGTCGCGATGGGCCGCGCCATCGTCCGCAAGCCCCAGGTGTTCCTCATGGACGAGCCGCTGTCGAACCTCGACGCCAAGCTCCGCGTGTCCACCCGCACCCAGATCGGCACGCTCCAGCGCCGCCTGGGCATCACCACGGTCTACGTCACCCACGACCAGACCGAGGCGCTCACCATGGGCGACCGCATCGCGGTCCTCAAGGACGGCCTCCTCCAGCAGGTCGGCTCGCCCCGCGACCTGTACGAGAACCCGAACAACGTCTTCGTGGCCGGCTTCATCGGCTCGCCCGCGATGAACCTGTTCCACGCGGACGTCACCGACGGCGGCGTCAAGTTCGGCGACACCGTTCTCCCGATCGCCCGCGAGGCGCTCGCGAAGACGAGCCAGAAGGTCGTCACGCTCGGCGTGCGCCCCGAGGACGTCACCGTCTCGACCCAGCCCGGCGGACTGCCGATCGAGGTCGACCTCATCGAGGAGCTCGGCTCGGACGGCTACCTCTACGGCCACACCGAGGTCGAGGGCCGCCGCACCGACATCGTCGCGCGCGTCGACGGCCGCGTGCACCCGACCGCGGGCGACCGCGTGTACGTGACCGCGAACCACCGCGTGCACATCTTCGACGCGGAGTCGGGCGAGCGCCTCTCCTGAGCCTCCTCCTGCACCGCACGCTGCCGCCGTCCCCTCCAGGGCGGCGGCAGCGTCGTCTGCGGCTCCCCCACCGTCCGACACGCGACACGAACGGCGCACCATGTCCGGCTCCCTGAACATCACCTCGGCCACCGTCGACCCGGCCCTGCTCGACCTGCCGTGGAACCTGCGGCTCGACGACTGGCCCGACGAGTACATCGCCGCCCTGCCGAAGGGCATCTCGCGGCACACGGTCCGCTTCGCCCACCTCTCCGGGCACGTCGTCGCCGTCAAGGAGACGACCGCCGAGATGTCGCGGCGCGAGTACGAGATGCTGAAGACGCTGCAGCGCCTCGACGTGCCGTGCGTGGTTCCGGGCGCGGTGATCACGAACCGCACCGACGACGAGGGCGAGGCCCTGCCCGCCGTGCTCGTCACCCGTCACCTCAAGTTCTCGCTCCCCTACCGGGCGCTCTTCTCGCAGACGCTGCGGCCGGACACGGCGACCCGTCTGGTCGACGCGCTGGCGCTCCTCCTGGTCCGCCTGCACGTGATCGGCTTCTTCTGGGGCGACGTCTCGCTCTCGAACACTCTCTTCCGGCGCGATGCCGGCGCCTTCGCCGCCTACCTGGTCGATGCGGAGACCGGGCAGCTCTACTCGGGCGGCCTCTCGAACGGCCAGCGCGAGAACGATCTGGAGATCGCCCGCGTCAACATCGCCGGCGAGCTGCTCGACCTCGAGGCCGGCGGTCGCGTCGACGACGACCTCGATCCGATCACGGTCTCCGACGGCATCGTCGCGGCGTACCGCAGCCTCTGGAAGGAGCTGACCGGTGCCGAGTCGTTCGCGACGTCGGAGCGCTGGCGGATCAACGACCGCGTGAACCGGCTGAACGAGCTGGGCTTCGACATCGAGGAGCTCGCGATCAAGACCGACGAGGCCGGGTCCACGGTGCGGATCCAGCCGAAGGTGGTCGACGCCGGCCACCATCAGCGGCGGCTGCTCCGTCTCACCGGGCTGGACGCGCAGGAGAACCAGGCGCGGCGCCTGCTCAACGACCTCGACTCGTACACGGCGACCTACGACAAGCAGGGCCTGGACGAGGAGATGGTGGCGCACGAGTGGCTGGCGCAGGTGTTCGAGCCGGTCATCCGCTCGATCCCCCGCGATCTCAAGGGTCGCCTGGAGCCGGCCGAGATGTTCCACCAGCTGCTCGAGCACCGCTGGTTCATGTCGCAGCAGCAGGCGCGCGACGTCCCCCTGGCGGAGGCGGTCACCGCCTACGTGAACGACATCCTGCGTCACCGCCGCGACGAGGCGACGGTCATCGCTCCTCCCACCGAGGCGCTGACCCTCCCGAACCTCGTCCTCGACGAGTCCGGCGACGCCGAGCTCACCGACGAGGACGCCGACGTCGACTGGACCAAGAACGTCTGACCCCCCCCACCGCAAGAGGGCCCGCGCTGTCAGCACGGGCCCTCTTCGCATTCCCCCCGGCTCGCTCGCCACAGGCGGCGCCCCGATCCGCTCGCCGCAGGCGGCGCCCCTGTCCGCTCGCCGAAGGCGGCGCCCCTGACATCCAGACCTGGAGCGCGGGTGCCGGCGCGGTGAGCTGCAAGGCGGAGGAGGAAGCGATACCGGCGGTATCGCGCCCGACGACAACGCCGCAGATCGCCGTGCCGGCGCTCGCGCTGTGAGCTGGAAGGCGGAGGAGGAAGCGATACCGGCGGTATCGCGCCCGACGACAACGCCGCAGATCGCCGTGCCGGCGCCCGCGCTACTCGGAGGCGGAGCGGAGTTTGGAGATCTCGTAGAGCGCGACCGACGCCGCGATCCCGGCGTTGAGGGATTCGGTGGCGGAGCTGATCGGGATGGAGACGACGGCGTCGCACTGCTCGGTGACGAGGCGGGAGAGGCCCTTGCCCTCGCTGCCGACGACGACGAGGAGCGGCCGGTCGGCGAGTTCGAGGCCGGGCAGCATCACGTCGCCGTCGCCGTCGAGTCCGATGACGAAGACGCCGGCGCGCTTGAAGTCCTTGATCATGGCGGTGAGGTTGGACGCCATCGCGACGGGGATGCGTGCGGCGGCTCCGGCGGAGGTCTTCCAGGCGGCGGAGTTGAGGCCCACGGAGCGGCGCTGCGGGACGATGACGCCCTGGCCGCCGAACGCGGCGACGGAGCGGATGATCGCTCCGAGGTTGCGCGGGTCGGTGATGCCGTCGAGGGCGACGAGGAGGGGGACCGCTCCGCGGGAGACGCTGCGCTCGAGCAGGTCGCTCGGGTGGGCGTACTCGTAGGGCGGCACCTTCAGCACGAGGCCCTGGTGCACGGAGTCGGGGCCGGCGAGGCGGTCGAGCTCCGGGCGCATGACCTCGAGCACGGGAAGGCCGCGGGCGGTGGCGATCTTGAGCGCCTCCTTGACCCGGTCGTCCATCTCGATGCGGGTCGCGAGGTAGAGGGTGGTGGCCGGGATGCTGGCGCGCAGCGCCTCGAGGACCGAGTTCCGGCCCGTCACCATCTCGAAGTCGTCGCCGCTCTTGGGCTTGCGCGACGGGGCGGGGCGCCCCTGTCCGCGGGCGGCCGCGGAGAGGGCTCCGCCGGGACGGCCCTTTCCGCCGGCGGCGACGAACCGCTCGCGCGCGAGCTTCGCCTTGCCTGCGGGGTGGTAGGGCCGGTCCTCGGCCTTGGGCGTGGGCTTCTTGCCCTCGAGGGCCTGACGGCCCTGACCGCCGGAACCGACGGCCTTGCCCTTGCTCTTCTTTCGGACCGCTCCGGGGCGGCCGGGCTTATTCGCCATCGAGACTCCAATGCGCACCCGTCTGGGTGTCTTCGATCGTGATTCCCGCCGCGGCGAGATCGGTTCGGATGCGGTCGGCGCTCGCCCAGTCGCGCTGCTCGCGCGCGGTCTGGCGTTCGGCGACCAGGCGGTCGACCAGCACGCTGAGCGCGCGGTACGAGGGTTCGTCGTCGGAGCGCGCCCACTCGGGCGCCTCCGGGTCGATGCCGAGCACGGCCGCCATCGCGAGCACCTGGGTGCGCAGGGCCGAGACGGAGCCGAGGTCCTCGGCGTCGAGGGCGGCGTTGCCGGCGCGCACGGTCTCGTGCAGGACGCCGATGGCCTGCGGGACGGACAGGTCGTCGTCCATCGCCTCGGCGAACTCCTCCGGGACCACCGGCTCGCCGAGCGCGGCGAACCGCGTGCCGTCGAGGCGGCGGCGGGAGCGCTCGAGGAAGCCCTCGATCCGCTCCAGCGCCGCTTCGGCCTCCTCGAGGGCTCCGTCGTGGAACTCGAGGGTGGAGCGGTAGTGGGCCGAGCCGAGGTAGTAGCGGACGACGAGCGGGCGGGCCGCTTCGAGCAGCTCGGAGGCGAACACCGAGTTGCCGAGCGACTTGCTCATCTTCTGGCCGGTGACGGACACGAGGCCGTTGTGCAGCCAGTAGCTGGCGAAGGCGTGGCCGGCGGCGCTGGACTGGGCGAGCTCGTTCTCGTGGTGGGGGAAGCGCAGGTCGAGCCCGCCGCCGTGGATGTCGAACTGGGTGCCGAGGTACTTCGTCGACATCGCGGAGCACTCGATGTGCCAGCCGGGGCGGCCGGCGCCCCACGGCGAGGCCCAGGCGGCCGACTCGGGCTCCTCCGGCTTGGCGCCCTTCCAGAGAGCGAAGTCGTGCGGGTCGCGCTTGCCGCGCGGGTCGGCGTCGGTCGCCGCCTCCATGCTCTCGAGGCGCTGGTGGGTGAGCGAGCCGTAGTCCGGCCAGGACCGCGTGTCGAAGTAGACGTCGCCGGAGTCGTCGGGCGCCGGGTAGGCGTGACCGCGCTCGATCAGGGTCTGGATGAGGGTGATCATCTCGGCGATGCTCGCGGTCGCGCGCGGCTCGTAGGTCGGCGGGAGGATGCCGAGGGCCGTGTACGCGGCGGTGAACTCGAGCTCGACGCGGTAGGCGAGCGCCCACCACTGCTCGACCGGCGCACCCTCGGGCACCCGACGCCGCGCGTCCTCGGCGATGGCGAGGATCTTGTCGTCGATGTCGGTGACGTTGCGCACCAGGGTGACCTGGAAGCCGCGGTACGCCAGCCAGCGGCGCAGCTGGTCGTAGGCGAGGGCGGAGCGCAGGTGCCCGATGTGGGGCGAGGACTGCACGGTGGGTCCGCAGACGTACATCCCGACCTCGTTCTCGCGGAGGGGGACGAAATCGACGAGGGCCTGGGCCTTCGAGTCATGCAGTCGCAGAGTCACGCGGGCGAGTTTACCGGGCGGACCGCTCCCGGCCGGGTCGGCGGCTCCGCCCGGGGACTACCGGGCGACAGCGGGGGCGGGGAGGACGAGTGCCGTCGCGGTCGCGGCGACCCCTTCGCCCCGGCCGGTGAAGCCCAGCGCGTCCGAGGTGGTGGCGGCGACGCTGACCGGTGCGCCGAGCAGCTCCGAGAGCAGCCTCTGCGCCTCTTCGCGCCGCGGCGAGAACTTCGGGCGGTTGCCGATGAGCTGCACCGAGACGTTGCCGATGGCGAAGCCGGCGGCCTCCACCAGCTCGCGGGTCGCGCGGAGGAAGACCTCGCCGTGGGCGTCCGCGAAGCGCGGGTCGGCCGTGCCGAAGCGGGAGCCGATGTCGCCGAGACCCGCCGCCGCCAGGAGCGCGTCGCAGATCGCGTGGGCGACCGGGTCGCCGTCGCTGTGCCCGGACAGGCCCCGCTCCCCCGGCCAGTGCAGCCCGGCGAGCCAGAGCGGCGACGCGTCGTCGAAGGCGTGCACGTCCGTGCCGATGCCGACGCGCGGCACGACGACGACGGGCGGCGGTGCGAGCACCTGCTCGGCGCGGGCCAGGTCCCAGGGGGTGGTGATCTTGAAGGCGAGCGGGTCGCCGGCGACGACGATCGAGGGACTGCCGCGCGAGGCGAGGAGCGCCGCGTCGTCGGTGAAGTCCTCCTCCGCCGAGGCGTAGGCCTCGTCGAGGAGCGCGCGCGGGAAGCCCTGCGGCGTCTGCACCGCGGCGAGCTCGGAGCGGTCCACCGTGCCGAGGATCCCGCCGTCGGCGCGGATGCGCTTGATCGTGTCGGTGACCGGCAGACCCGGGATCACTCCGCCGCCCGTCTCCCGGACCGCCGCGATCACCCGCTCGAACTGGTCGACGGGCGTGAGGGCGCGGGCGGCGTCGTGCACGAGCACCGTCTCGACGGCTGGACCGAGCGCCCGGAGCCCTCGAGCGACCGACTCCTGGCGGCTGGCGCCTCCGGCGACGACGCTGACGGAGCCGTCCGGGGCTCCGGCGGCGTGCGTCAGAGCGGCCGTCTCCTCAAGGAGGGCGGCGGGAGCCACGACGACGATCTGGACCGGCTCCGCGAGCAGCAGCACCGTGCGCAGGCTGCGCTCGAGGATCGTCCTCCCCGCGCAGTCGACGTAGGCCTTGGGGCGCTCGCGGCCGAGCCTCGTGCCGCTGCCGGCGGCGACGACGACGACGGCCGCGGTCGGCGCGCCGGCCGGACCGTTCAGGATGCGAGGACCTCGTCGAGGAGCACGGAGGCGGCGTCCTCATCGGTCTTCTCGGCCAGGGCGAGCTCGGAGACGAGGATCTGGCGGGCCTTGGCGAGCATGCTCTTCTCTCCCGCCGAGAGGCCGCGGTCGCGGTCGCGGCGGGTGAGGTCGCGGACGACCTCGGAGACCTTGACGACGTCTCCGGACCCGAGCTTCTCGAGGTTGGCCTTGTAGCGGCGCGACCAGTTGGTCGGCTCCTCGACGACCTCGGCGCGCAGGACCTCGAACACGCGCTCGACGCCCTCGCGGCCGATGACGTCGCGGACGCCGACCAGGTCGACGTTGTCGGCGGGCACCTCGATGACGAGGTCGCCCTGCGCGACGCGGAGCTTCAGGTACGTCTTCTCCTGGCCCTTGATCGTCCGGGTCTTCACCTCGGCGATCGTGGCGGCTCCGTGATGGGGGTAGACGACCGTCTCTCCGACCTCGAACTGCATGCGACGTCCTTTCAGCGGCGGACAGATTACCATGCGCGCCGAGCAGGACGGGAGTCCGGACGGGCGGAGCCGCGGTGCTCGCTACGCTAGCCTGGTGTCGGCTCGTGCACAGTGAAGTCGCCCTGTCCGGGGCGAGCGGGGCCGACGATCTGGAGGTTCCTGTGAAGGCGCGTATCGCTGCATCCGTCGTTCTCGCGGTCGGCGTCGCCCTCGCTACCGCCGGCTGCAACCTCGTCGCCCCGCAGGCGACGCGCAAGATCTACGACCCGAGCGACGGAGTCGGCGCGACGATCGGCGATCTCGCCATCCGCAACGCGATGATCGTCTCGGACGACGGCGAGGCCGGCACCCTGATCGTGACGCTCGTGAACTCCACCGATGAGGCGCTGAGCGTCGAGGTGCAGTACGAGGGCTCCGCGGGCCGCACCAGCGACACCGTCGACGCCGTCCCCGGCCGTACCGAGGTCCGCCCCGACAGCACCGAGGCCGTCCAGATGGATGACATCGACACGATCCCCGGCGGCCTGCTCCCCGTCTACTTCCAGTACGGCTCCGAGCAGGGCAAGGAGCTCCTCGTCCCCGTCCTGACGAACGCCCTCGAGGCCTACTCGACGCTGACCCCCGCGCCCTCCGCGACGCCGACCGTCACCCCGACGGCCGACCCCGCCCGGACCGCGCTCCCCACTCCCACCGCCGAGCCCGGCGTCGACGCTCCCACCGCGGAGTAGCCCCCTCCGCCCTCGAGGGCCGTCCACCCCGGTGGGCGGCCCTTCGTCGTCCCCGCAGGTCACGACACACCCGCTCCGCCGGCTACTCGACCACCAGGCGGGCGACGTCCGGCTGCGCGGGTCTCGATACGCCGACCACTCGAGCACCACGCCCTGAGCGACGCCCCCGCCCGGCTCGTCGCGAAGCGACGGCCCCACCCTCGACGGCTTGTCGCGCAGCGACGGCCCCACCCTCGACGGCTCGTCGCGCAGCGACGGCCCCACCCTCGACGGCTCGTCGCGCAGCGACGGCCCCGCACCTCACCCCTCCAGCACAGGGTTGATCGCGGGTCCTGGCGGGGTGGGCTGCAAGGCGGAGGAGGGCGCGATACCAGCGGTATCGCAACCGACGACAACGCCGCAGATCGCCCCGCCAGGGCCCGCGATCAAGCGTCGAAGCGGTAGCCGAGGCCGCGGACAGTAACCAGGAGCACCGGTTCCTTCGGCGTCTTCTCGATCTTCGAGCGGATGCGCTTGACGTGGACGTCGAGGGTCTTCGTGTCGCCGAAGTAGTCGCTCCCCCAGACGCGGTCGATGAGCTGGCCGCGGGTGAGGACGCGGCCCGCGTTGCGGAGGAGCATCTCGAGGAGCTCGAACTCCTTGAGGGGCATCGGGGTCTCGACGCCGTCGACTTCGACCGTGTGGCGTTCGATGTCCATGCGGACGGGGCCGGCGACGACGATCCGCTCCTCGCCGGGCTCCTCGGTGCGGCGTCGGAGGACGGCGCGGATGCGGGCGAGCAGTTCGCGGGTGGAGTAGGGCTTGGTGACGTAGTCGTCGGCGCCGAGCTCCAGGCCGACGACGATGTCCACTTCGGAGTCCTTGGCGGTGACCATGATGATCGGGACGGAGGAGCGGGTGCGGATCTCGCGGCAGACCTCGGTGCCGGGCATGCCGGGCAGCATGAGGTCGAGGAGGATCAGGTCGTAGTCGCCCTCGTCGAAGGCGGCGACGGCGCGGTTGCCGTCCTCGGCGACGGTGACGTCGTAGCCCTCGCGTTCGAGCAGGTAGCTGAGGGGCTCGCTGAGGGCGCTCTCGTCCTCGACGAGCAGGATGCTGGTCACGCGTGTTCTCCTATCGGGGCGGTCGCCGCGAAGGGCGTCCGGGCGGGGTCGGCTTCGGGGAGCCGGATGGTGAAGGTGGAGCCGCGGCCGGGCTTGGACCAGACGCGGACGTCGCCGCCGTGGTTCTGCACGGCGTGCTTGACGATGCTGAGGCCGAGGCCGGTGCCGCCGGTGTGGCGGGAGCGGGCCTGGTCGACGCGGTAGAAGCGCTCGAACACCCGGTCGAGGTCCTCCTCCGGGATGCCGATGCCCTGGTCGGTGACGGCGATCTCGACGACTCCGCCGGTGGAGCGGACGCCGATGCCCACGCGGGAGCCGGCGGGCGAGTACTGGATGGCGTTGGCGAGGAGGTTGTGCAGCGCCGAGACGAGCATCTTCTCCTGCCCCACGACGTAGGCCTTCTTCATCCCGCCCTTGACCAGGGTGACGTCGTGCGACTCCGCCATGACGTGGGTGGTCTCGAGCGCCGCCGTGACGACGTCGTCGACGCGGATGATCTCGGCGGAGCCGGCGACGTCGGCGGCCTGGAGGCGGGAGAGCTCGATGATCTCGCGGGTGATCTTCGCGAGGCGGTGCGACTCCTGGGTCAGCCGATGCGCGAAGCGGCGCACCTGCTGGGGGTCGTCGGCGGCGGAGTCGAGGGCCTCGGCGAGCAGGCCGACGGCGCCGATCGGGGTCTTCAGCTCGTGGGAGATGTTGGCGACGAAGTCCCGGCGGACGGCCTCGAGCCGGCGCGCCTCGGTGTGGTCCTCGGCGATGACGAGGACGTAGCGGGAGCCCAGGCGGGTCGCGTGGACGACGAGCGTCACGGCGGCGTCGGAGAGCGGGCTGGTCGCGAGCTCGAGGTCCTGGACGATGTCGTCGCCGAAGCGGCGGACGCGGTCGACGATGGCGGCGAGGTCGGGGTGGAGCAGCGTGTCCTGCGAGACCAGGCCGAGCGCGACGGCGCGGGTGGACGCCTTCAGCACGTTGTGCGACGGGTCGGTCACGAAGGCGGGCGAGCCGACGGCGTCGATGATCGCCTCGATCCCCTCGGGGAGACCGACCGAGATCACGTCCTGCGCGATGCGGCCCTGGCGGGCGGCGAGCGTGAGCACGGTCGTCAGTAGGATCCCGATCGCGACACCGAGAACGAGCGACAGAACCACGATCAAGCCCGAATCCACGGACCCAGGCTAACCATCCACCGGGCGTCCCCCTACCGGACGCCCGTCGATCCTCCGGGGGTCGAGTACTGTTCAAACGCCCGGCACCGTCCGTTAACCTGCCGTGGTCATCATGACTGCGCCTGCGCCCACGGAGTGCAGTCGCAGCGGCGTGCGAGGTGCTCGCCGCAGATCCGGCGCCGTCGTCCGCGCGCGCCGTAGAGAGGGTCGAACACAGATGCGCGAAGTTTTCCAGCAGGAGCTGGCCGAGGTCCAGGAACGACTCGTCGAGATCTCCGGACTCGTCGAGATCGCCATCGAGAAGGCGACCCAGGCGTTCAACCACTCCGACGTCACCCTCGCGGAGGAGGTCATCGCGAGCGACGCGCGCATCGACGAGCTGGCCATCAGCCTCGACGAGCTCGCGATCGACATCCTCGCCCGGCAGAACCCGGTCGCCCGCGACCTGCGGATCGTCGTCTCGGCGCTGCGCATCAGCGCGTCGCTCGAGCGGATGGGCGACATCGCCGAGCACATCGCCCAGCTCTCGCGTTACCGCTTCCCCGACAAGGTGGTCCCCAAGAGCCTGCGTCCGACGTTCGTCGAGATGGGCCGCCTCGACGTGGTCGTCGCGCACAAGCTGACCGACCTGCTCCGCTCGCAGGATCCGCGCATCGCCGAGGAGATCCGCGACGAGGACGACAAGATCGACGAGCTGCACGTCAGCGTCTTCGACAAGGTGCTCAGCGAGGCGTGGAAGGGCCAGGCAGCGGACACCGTCGACGCGACCCTCGCCAGCCGCTACCACGAGCGCTTCGCCGACCACGCCGTGTCGATCGCCAAGAAGGTCCAGTACCTGATCTCGGGCGACTACTCCTAGTCGACACCTCGGGCTCCGGCCCGTCTCACCGTCCGGCCCGCAGGAACGATCGTCTCCTGCGGGCCGGACGTGTCCGTGCCGTCCCCGTCGGAGCTGTGGACGGGAACGGCCCGCCGGAGTCGAGGACTCGGGCGGGCCGTTCGCGCGTGCGGGGCGGTGCTACTTCTTGGCGCCCTGGGCGGCGACGGCGGCGGCACCGGCGGCCGCGGCCTCGGGGTCGAGGTAGCGCGCCTCCCCGATGGGCTCGAAGTCCTCGTTCAGCTCGTAGACGAGCGGGATCCCGGTCGGGATGTTGAGCTCCGCGATGTCCGAGTCCGAGATGCCGTCGAGCGTCTTCACCAGCGCGCGGAGGGAGTTGCCGTGCGCGGTGATCATGACGGTCTTGCCCGAGGCGAGGTCCGGCTTGATGTCGGACTCCCAGTACGGAAGCATCCGCTCGATGACGAGCTTCAGCGACTCGGTGCGGGGCAGGGCGTCGCCGAGGTCGGCGTAGCGCTCGTCGTGCGCCTGCGAGTACTGGTCGTCGTCGTCGAGCGGGGGCGGCGGCACGTCGAAGGAGCGGCGCCAGGTCTGGAACTGCTCGGGGCCGTACTCGGCGAGGGTCTGCGCCTTGTCCTTGCCCTGCAGGGCGCCGTAGTGGCGCTCGTTGAGGCGCCAGGAGCGCTTGACGTCGATCCACAGGCGGTCGGCGACCTCGAGCGCGATGTTGGCGGTCTGGATCGCACGCGTCTGGCGCGACGTGTAGACGATGTCGGGGTGCAGGCCCGCCTCGGTCAGCAGCTCGCCGGCGCGGGTGGCCTCCGCGACTCCCTGCTCGGTCAGGCGCACGTCGACCCAGCCGGTGAACAGGTTCTTCTGGTTCCACTCGCTGTTGCCGTGGCGCACGAGGATGAGGGTGTAGGTCTCGGACATGCGTCCAGCTTAGAGGCGGCCCCCTCGCCCGCGGATACGCTGGAGAGTATGCCCATCGGAGCCGTCACCCGCGGAACGACGGGCACGAACCGCCTCCGCCGGGTCGACCGCCGGCTCGCCGAGCTGCCCGTCCTGCGCAGCACCGCCTCCCCGCTCGTCGTCGATCTCGGCTTCGGGGCGAGCGCGGTCACCACGCTCGAGCTGCACCGCCGGCTCGTCCGGGCCGCGCCCGACGTCGAGGTGCTCGGCCTCGAGATCGAGCCCGCCCGGGTCGACACCGCTCGGCGCCAGCTCGCCCGGGTGAGGGAGGGCGGCACGCCGTTCCCCGCGGACGCGCGCGTGCGCTTCGAGCGCGGCGGCTTCGAGGTGCCCCTGCCCGCGGGGCGGCGGGCAGGCGTCATCCGCGCCTTCAACGTGCTCCGCCAGTACGACGAGGACGCGGTTCAGGGAGCCTGGGCGACGATGACGGACCGTCTGCAGCCCGACGGCGTCCTGGTCGAGGGCACCTGCGACGAGATCGGCCGCATCTGCACCTGGATCGAGGTCGGCCGGGAGGGCCCGCGCTCGCTGACCCTCTCGCTCCGGCTCGCGGCGGTCCCCTCGCCGATGACGGCGGCCGAGCGCCTGCCGAAGGCCCTCATCCACCGCAACGTGCCCGGCGAGGGCGTGCACGCCTTCCTCTCCTCCCTCGAGCGGGCGTGGACGCTGAACGCCCCTCTCGCCGTCTACGGTCCGGGCCAGCGCTGGATCGCGGCGGTCCGGGACCTCCGGCCGGAGTGGCCGGTCCTCGGCGGGCCGCGGCGCTGGCGCCTGGGCGAGGTGACGGTCGCGTGGGAGGCGGTCGCCCCCTCCTCCTGAGCGCCGGGCCTGAGCGCCGGGCCTGAGCACCGGACCTCCTGAGCCCTAGGCGAGCGGGGGCAGGGCGGCCCGAGCCTCGGCGGGAGCGGCGCCGGTCGCCGTGAGCAGGTCGACGACGAGCGGGCGGAGCAGGACGAGCACCGTCTTCTCGGCGAGGCGCGCCTCCGGGATCAGCCGCTGGGGGTCGAGCGTGGTCGCGAGCAGCACGAGGTCCTGACGCGCCAGGGCGAGCACCGACGGATCGGCGACCGCGCGGCCGAGCAGCGCGATGCCCGGGCCGAGGGCGGCGACCGCTCCGGCGAGCGCCGGCCGCGGGGCGCCGTCCCCGACGAGGAAGTCGGTGCGGCGCGCGACGATGCGCAGATTACGGGTCGCGAGGTCCAGCGCGGACAGCATCACGGCCTGGCGGGAGAGCTCGCCGCGGTGCCGGCGGACGAACGGCGAGATCCGGGCGACGCCGGTAGCGGAGTCGAGCGCCGCGGTCCAGCCGTCGATGACCGGCTGCGTCCCGCGGATCCGCTCAAGGGCCGCGGTGGACGCCGAGGAGTCGCCCCGGCGGAGCGCCTCGGCCAGCTCCTCCACGGTCCGGCTGAGCGCGGTGAGGAGCCGGTGCGCCTCGGCCCGCGCTGTGCGCAGCGGCGGGCGGGGCACGATCGCCGTGCAGAGCAGCGCCGCGAGCCCGCCGATCAGGCCGTCGACGCTCCGGGTGAAGACGCCTCCGTCCGGCGCAGGGAGGACCATCACCAGCATCGCCTGGGTCCCGGCGGCCACGGCGAACCCCGGCGAGGGCGAGAGGGCCCGGCCGAGCGTGAAGACTATCGCGAGGACGACGGCGAGCTGCCAGACGCCGCTCCCCCACAGCAGGAGCAGGACCTCGCTGGCCGTGATGCCGATGAGCATCCCCGTCGCTGTCTCGGCCACCTGCTTGGGACGGGTGTCGCGCGCGATGCCGAGGCTCGAGATCGTGGCCGTCAGCGCCAGCACCGGCGCGGGGTGCCCGAGGAGGAAGTGCGCGACGGAGTAGGCGAGGGTCGCCGCGAGCACGATCTGCAGCACTGCGGGGAGCGACGCCCCCGCGCGGGCGAGGGCGCGCGCGGGACTCAGCTCGGGGGTCCGGACGAGACCGCGCAGCCGCTCGGCCGCCCGGCCCCGCTCGGCGGGACGTGCGGCCACCACGGCGTGGCCTACCTGGTCGTCGCCCCGAGGCGGGGCAGGCGGGGCACTCCCGCCTCCGCTCCGGCTCCGGGCGGGACCACGACCTCCTGGGCCGCGGCCACGCGCGAGTCGCCGGCCAGCACGGTCAGCTCGAGGTCCACCGGGACGCTCCGCTTGACGACCGCGAGGGCGACCGGTCCGTCCTCGTAGTGCCAGGCGCTGGAGGTGACCGTGCCGACCTCGACCGGCTCGCCGCCCTTGAGCGCCGTGACGACGTCGCCGTGGGCGGGGAGGACCGAGTCGGAGCCGTCGAGCTGCAGCAGGACCAGGCGCCGCGGCGGGTGGCCGAGATTGTGCACCTTCGCCACCGTCTCCTGGCCCCGGTAGCAGCCCTTGGCGAGGTGCACGCTCGAGCGGAGGAGGTCGAGCTCGTGCGGGATGGACCGCTCGTCGACCTCGGTCGCGTGGCGCGGGCGCCAGGCGGCGATGCGCAGCGCCTCGAGGGCGTCGACCCCGGCGAGGGCCACTCCCCTCCCGACGGCCGTCTCCGCGAGGGCCTCGAGGGCCGCTCGCGGGACCAGGACCTCGCGCAGCTCCCAGGAGGCCCCGGGGTGCTCTGTGGTCAGCGCGTACTGCCAGCCGCCCGGCTGGACCTGCGACCACGGGTCGCTCCAGACGACGGGCTCCTCGGCCAGGGACAGGGCGAGCGTCAGGGCCGACCCGTCGCCGAGGGCGGCGAGGGTCGCGAAGTCGTCGGTGCGGTCGGCGACCTCGACGCGGAGCATGAAGCGCATCCGGTCGAGCCAGGCGGCCAGGCCGGCCGTCTCGTCGCGGTCGAGCAGGAGCCAGGCGGTCTCGCCGTCGTCGACGAGGCGGATGACGTGCTCGATCCGGCCGGTCGGGTCGAGCAGGAGCGTCTCGGCGGACGCGCCGGGAGTGAGGCGCGAGACGGCCTGGCTGGTGAGCGAGTCGATCCAGGTGAGGCGGTCCGGCCCCGTGACGGTCACGACGCCGCGGCCGGAGAGGTCGACGAGCGCGGTGCCCGCGGCGAGAGCGCGCTGCTCGCGGAAGGGCTCGCCGTAGTGGGCGGCGACGCCGGGCTCGGCGGCGCTCGTCGTGGCGACGGCGCCCGGGGCGGCCAGGAGCGGGGAGAGCGCGTCAGTCGACACGGGCGAGCCGTCCGGAGGAGTGGGTCCGCAGGCCCTGGCCGAGCGCGGCGATGTCCCACGCCCACAGCAGGTGGTCGTCGACCAGGCCGTAGAGGCGCGTGGCGGCGGCGTAGTCCTTCGCCGCGGCGGTGCGCATCACCGCGTCGGTCGCGAGGTCGATCCGCGGCCCCTTGACCTGGCCGAGGTAGAGCTCGCTGACCCCGTCCGGATGCACGAGCGAGACCTCGATGTCGAAGCCGCCGGCGGCGTTGCGCAGCGTCTCGACGGACTCCGCGTCGGGGAAGGCGGGTGCGCCGCGGCCGGGCAGCATTCCCGGGCCGGCGTCGGAGTCGGTCAGAGCGCGGCTGAGGCGCCAGTAGCCGGTCTCGGTGACCAGCGGCCGGGGCGCCTCCTCGGCGCCCTCCTCGATCAGCCACGTGTAGGAGTTGTAGTTGAGGTACGGGAGGCCGTCGTAGCTGAAGCTGATGCGATGGCCGAACTCGGCCTGGACGGAGTCGTCGCCGATCGTGTAGTCGATGACGCCCGAGCCCTCCCAGACGCCGAGCAGCCAGGACAGGGGGACGAGCTCGGGCGGCAGGCCCGACGGAAGCGAGATCACTCGGGCTCCGGCGGCGGCTAGCGCTGGCCGCGGTAGAGCTTGTAGACGACCACGCCGGAGACCCACGCGATGGCGAGGGAGGCGAGCCCGAGCAGACCGAGGTAGAAGAGTTCCAGCGCGAGAAGCATGCGCTCATCCTACCCGCCGCCTCCGACGCAGGGGCGGGGCGGACGCGACCGCTCAGGCGGTGCGGATCCGGGCGCTCGGGACGGGAGGGCGCGACCGCTCAGGCGGGGAGGAGGAGGGCGATCCCGCTCGCGACCGCGACCACGGCCATCGCCCCGACGATGCTCGTCATCGCGCGGAGGAGGTACCCCTCGGCGCGGGCCACGGCGAGCTGCACCGCGAAGGTCGCGAGCACGCAGCCGCCGAACGTCAGCGCGAGCCAGAGCTGCCGGGACTCCGGAGCGGCGATCGCCAGCGTCAGCACGGAGCCCGCGAGTGCCAGCGCCCAGACGACTCCGATGCCCACCCGATCCCTGCCCATCCGACAATTGTGCCCCAGGCGGACGCCCCTCCCGGCCCGCCGCTAGTATTGCGGGCAGACCAGTTCTGGAGGATCCGTGGCGCAGTTGTTGATACTGACCTCGGCGGGAGGCGCCGAGGTGCTCCCCGCACTGGGGCTCCTCAGCCACCGGACCCGGCAGATCCCCGCGGAGCCCGCCCAGCTCGTGAACGCCCCGAGCTGCGATCTGATCCTGGTCGACGCGCGGCAGGACCTCGCCAGCGCCAAGTCGCTCTGCAAGATCCTCACGACCACGGGCATCAACGTCCCCCTCATCCTGATCCTCACGGAGGGCGGGCTCACGGCCGTCTCGGCCGACTGGGGCGTCAACGACGTCATCCTCGACTCGGCCGGCCCCGCCGAGGTCGACGCCCGCATCCGCCTGGTGATCGGCCGGCTGGCGCAGGAGCAGTCGACCTCGCGCATCCAGGCCTCGGGCGTCGTGATCGACGAGGCCAGCTACTCCGCCAAGGTGCACGGGCGCCCGCTCGACCTCACCTTCAAGGAGTTCGAGCTCCTCCGCTTCTTCGCCACGCACCCCTCGCGCGTCTTCACCCGCGAGCAGCTGCTGAGCGAGGTGTGGGGCTACGACTACTTCGGCGGCACCCGCACGGTCGACGTGCACGTGCGGCGCCTCCGCGCGAAGCTCGGCGACCTGGAGTCGCTGATCGGCACGGTCCGCAACGTCGGATACCGCTTCAACGTGTACGAAGAGGACAATGAGCGAGTCGCTCAACCTGTCCGTTGAGGACCTGGCCGATCCCGCGGTGGCGGCCGGCCTCGAGCACCTGATCGGGCGCGCCGCCTGGTTCGACCACCAGCCCCCCTTCAGCGACCAGACGCTCGTCGACGCCCGGGCCGGCTCGCGCACCCTCCTCGTGGGGCTGCGCGCGGACGTGGTCGTGGCGGCGGCGATCCTCGGGCAGGGCGAGCTGGAGTTCGTCGTCGATCCGGAGTGGCGCGGGGTCGGCTTCGGCACCGCGACCCTGGAGCAGGTCCTCGCGAGCGGCCGGACGGGCCTGCTCGCCTGGGCGCACGGCGACCACCCCGCCGCCCGGGCCCTCGCGGCCTCCCACGGCTTCGCCCCGGTGCGCACCCTCCTGCACCTCGAGCTCGAGCCGCTCGCCGCCCCCGAGGTCCGCGTCCCCGAGGGCGTCGTCCTCTCGGACGCCCGCGACCTCGCTCCGGCCGAGTGGATCGCCCTGAACGCGCGGGTCTTCGCCGCGCACCCCGAGCAGGGGCGGATGACGGAGGAGGACCTGGCGGCCCGCCGCGCCGAGCCGTGGTTCGACGAGGGCGACTTCCTCCTGCTCCGCGACGTCGACGGCACGCTCCTCGGATACGACTGGCTCAAGATCGAGCCCGGATCGACGACCGGCGAGATCTACGTCCTCGGGGTCGCCCCCGAGGCGGCCGGACGGGGACTCGGCCGCACCCTGCTGAACGCCGGGCTCGCGCGGATGCTCGAGCGCGGCTGCACCGCGGCCGACCTCTACGTCGAGGCCGAGAACCGGTCGGCGGTGGCGCTCTACCGCTCGCTCGGGTTCACGGACGCCTCCGTCGACGTGCAGTACCTGCAGCGCGCCGCGCCGCTGCGCTGAGCCGGCACTCCTCCACAGGGCCTCCCCCGGCCCCGTTCATCCGGCATTCACGAGCGGCGGCGCGGAGCGGACGGACGCGGTGCCAGGATGGTCGCATGGACGGCGACAACCTGCTTCTCGAAGACGGTCTCAGCGATGACCTCGACGACGACTTCGACGACGAGGAGGAGCACTCGGACCCGCTCCTCCCCGACAACCGCTACCTCGACCGGGAGCTGAGCTGGCTCGCGTTCAACCAGCGCGTGCTCGAGCTCGCGGAGGATCCGCTGGTTCCGGCGCTCGAGCGGGCGAACTTCCTGGCGATCTTCTCGTCCAACCTCGACGAGTTCTTCATGGTCCGGGTCGCCGGCCTCAAGCGCCGCATCCTCACGGGGCTCGCCCTGCCGACGAACATCGGCCGCGTGCCGGTCGACGTGCTGACCGACATCTCGGAGAAGGCGCACCTGCTGCAGCAGCGCCACTCCAGAGCGTTCAAGGAGCTCGTCGAGCCCGCCCTGCGCGACGGCGGCATCGACCTCGTCCGCTGGGACGAGCTGAGCGACGCCGAGCGCACCGTGCTGGACGACTACTTCTCGGCCCAGGTGTTCCCGGTGCTGATGCCGCTCGCGGTCGACCCGGCGCACCCGTTCCCCTACATCTCCGGCCTCTCGCTCAACCTCTCGGTGCGGGTGCGGAACCCGAAGACGCAGAAGGTCGAGTTCGCGCGCCTCAAGGTGCCGCAGATGCTCCCCCGCTTCGTGCGGATCGCCGGAGTCGCGGCGCCGGGCGAGCCGATGCGGTTCATCTCGCTCGAGGACCTGATCGCCAACCAGCTGGACGACCTGTTCCCCGGCATGGAGATCCTCGACCACCACGTGTTCCGGGTGACGCGCAACGAGGACGTCGAGGTCGACGAGGACGAGACCGAGAACCTGATCAAGGCCCTCGAGAAGGAGCTGCTGCGCCGCCGGTTCGGCCCGCCCATCCGCCTCGAGGTCACCGACGACATGGACGACGAGACGCTGGGCCTGCTGGTCCGCGAGCTCGACATCACGACGCAGGAGGTCTACAAGCTCCCGGCCCCGCTCGACCTCAGCGGGCTCTTCAGCCTGCAGAAGATCGACCGCCCGGACCTGAAGTACCCCAATCACGTCCCGACGACGGCGGTGCAGCTCTCGCCCAGCGAGCCCAACCAGCGGCAGGACGTCTTCAAGGCGGTCTCCCGCGGCGACGTGCTCCTGCACCACCCCTACGAGTCCTTCGCGACGAGCGTGCAGTCGTTCCTCGAGCAGGCGGCGGCCGATCCGGACGTGCTCGCGATCAAGCAGACGCTCTACCGCACCTCGGGCGACTCCCCCATCGTCGAGGCGCTCATCGACGCGGCCGAGTCGGGCAAGCAGGTGCTCGCCCTGGTCGAGATCAAGGCGCGCTTCGACGAGCAGGCGAACATCTCGTGGGCGCGCAAGCTCGAGAAGGCGGGCGTGCACGTGGTCTACGGGCTCGTCGGGCTGAAGACCCACTGCAAGCTCGCGCTCGTCATCCGCCAGGAGAAGGGCGGAGTGCTCCGCCACTACTCCCACATCGGCACCGGCAACTACAACCCGAAGACCTCGCGCATCTACGAGGACCTCGGACTCCTGACGGCCGACCCCGAGGTCGGCAAGGACCTCACGCGCCTGTTCAACGAGCTCTCGGGCTACGCGATCGAGAAGAAGTTCAAGCGCCTGCTCGTCGCGCCGCGCCACCTCCGGAAGGGCCTGCTCAAGCGGATCGCCGCCGAGACCGAGAACGCCCGCGCGGGGCGGCCCTCGGGCATCCGGATCAAGGTCAACTCGATCGTCGACGAGTCCGTGATCGACGCGCTCTACCGCGCCAGCCAGGCCGGCGTGCCGGTCGACGTGTGGGTGCGCGGCATCTGCGGGCTGAAGCCCGGCCAGGAGGGACTCTCCGAGACCATCCGCGTGCGCTCGATCCTCGGCCGCTACCTCGAGCACTCCCGCATCTTCAGCTTCGTCAACGGCGGCGAGCCGGACGTCTTCATCGGCAGCGCCGACATGATGCACCGCAACCTCGACCGCCGCGTCGAGGCTCTGGTGCGGATCGTCGAGCCGGCGCACCTCAGCGAGATCGACGACATGTTCGAGCGGGCGATGGACGAGCGGACCGCCTCCTGGTGGCTCGGCCCGGACGGCGACTGGACGCGGCACCACCTCGACGAGGAGGGCGCTCCGCTCGCCGACCTCCAGAACCAGCTGATGCAGCACATCACCCATCGCAAGCGCGCGGCGACACGGTCCGCCAACCGGGCCTCCAGCCGCTGACGCCCGTGACGGGCACCGTCTACGCAGCAGGAGCGGTGTGCTGGCGGATCATCGAGGGCCGCCCGCACATCCTCGTGATCCACCGGCCGCACCGCCGGGACGTCAGCCTGCCCAAGGGCAAGGTCGACGCGGGCGAGTCCCTCCCGGAGACCGCGGTGCGCGAGATCCGCGAGGAGACCGGGCTCTCGGTGGCGCTCGGGGTGCCGCTGGGGTGCACCGAGTACACGCTGCCGAGTGGGCGCCCGAAGGCCGTCTACTACTGGGCGGCGCAGGTGACCGAGAAGGCCGTCCTGGCGTCCGACTTCCTCCCGAACGACGAGGTCGAGGCGCTCGAGTGGGTGACGCTCAAGCGGGCCCGGAGCTACCTGACCTATCCGCACGACGTGACGATCGTCGACGAGTTCGCCCGGATAGCCGCACGCGGTGCGCTCGAGACCTTCGCGATCGTGGTCCTGCGGCACGCGAAGGCGGTGCCCGCCTCCTCCTGGGACGGCCGCGACTCCACCCGCCGCCTCACCGGGCGCGGCCGGGTCGAGGCCGCGGCCGCCGCTCAGGCCGTGGCCGCCTGGCGCCCGCGCCGCCTCGTCTCGAGCACCGCCAAGCGCTGCCGGTCGACCATCGCCCCGCTGTCCGGTCTGGTCAGGAAGCCGGTCAAGCTGCGCGACGACCTCAGCCAGGAGGCGCACGAGCAGGGCACCGCCGACGTCCGCGCCCTCGTCGGCAAGCGGGTCCGCGCCCGCCGCACCGCCGTCCTCTGCAGTCACCGGCCGGTGATCCCCGAGATCCTGCGCGAGATCGCCCTCGCCACGGCGACTCCTCTCGGCGCCTACCTCGACGAGGCGGCAGCGCTCCCGACCGGGGGCTTCGCCGTGGTGCACCTCTCCACAAGCCACCCCGGTTCCGGCATCGTCGCGATCGAGACGCACACGCCGCTGGCCTGACCCGCCCGGGCCGCGCTGAGCGACCGGCTCGACGGGTCCGTCCGCACCGGGCCGGTCGCGCAGCCGGGACGCGCCCGACGCACCGCGCCTTCCCCGCCGCCCCGTCGCTCCGCAATCCCCGAGGCGGACCCGTTCACCGCGCGTTCACCGAGCGGTCGGTGCCAGGACACGACCCCTCCGTACTCTCGCTCGCGGGCTGCACCAGGCCCCGTTCTGTTTTCCACGCTTTCCTACCCGAAAGGGATACTTGTGAGATTCTCGCGTCTCGGCCAGGCGGCCGTCGTCGCCGCCGTCGCAGCGATCACGCTGACCTCCTGCGCTGCCAACGAGGCACCGGCCGCAGGCGGCAGCTCCGGCTCCGCCACCACCTCCACGCTCTCCGGCACCATCACCGGGATCGGCTCGTCCGCTCAGGGCACCGCGCAGACCACCTGGGCCGCCGCGTTCCAGACCGCGAACCCCGAGGTCACGGTCAACTACGACCCGCAGGGCTCCGGCGCCGGCCGCACCAACTTCATCGACGGCGCCGCCGACTACGCCGGCTCCGACTCCGCGCTCAAGGACGAGGAGCTCGCGGGCACCTTCGCCGCCTGCGCCCCCGACACCAAGGCGATCGACCTCCCGGTCTACATCTCGCCGATCGCGGTCATCTTCAACGTGGAGGGCGTCGACGAGCTCAAGCTCGACGCGGCCACCATCGCGGGCATCTTCAAGGGCACCATCACCTCCTGGGACGCCCCGGAGATCAAGGCCCTGAACCCCGACGCGACCCTCCCGTCGGCGAACATCACCTCCGTGCACCGCTCGGACGACTCGGGCACCACGCAGAACTTCACCGACTACCTCGCGGCCACCGCGAGCGACGTCTGGGACGCTCCTGCCGCGCAGACCTTCCCGTACCAGAGCGGTGACGGCGCCAAGGGCACCTCGGGTGTCGTCGACGCGGTCAAGAACGGCACCAACACGATCGGCTACGCCGACGAGTCCGGCGCCCAGGGCATGGACATGGCCCAGCTGAAGGTCGGCGACGCATTCTCGACCATCTCGGCCGACGGAGCCGCGGCGGTCGTCGCCGCCTCGCCCATCGCCGAGGGCCGCGAGGACAACGACCTCGCGATCAAGATCGACCGCACCGGCACCGAGGCGGACGCCTGGCCGATGGTCCTGGTCAGCTACCTCATCGTGTGCCAGGAGTACGCGGACGCCGACAAGGGCGAGGTCGTCAAGTCCTTCGCCTCCTACGTCGCGAGCGAGGAGGGCCAGGAGGCCGCCGCCGCTCAGGCCGGCTCCGCTCCCCTGAGCTCCGAGCTCGCCTCGACCGTCGCCACCGCGATCGAGTCGATCAAGTAGTCCCACCGGCAGGGCCCGTCTCGCAGCACGATCCGCGGGACGGGCCCCGCCTGTGCCGGGCTCGACCCACCGGACGCCCCCTCCGAGCCCTAGCATCTCCCTGTGCGCCCCGCCGAACCCCCTCGTCTGAAGAGAGTCCCCTGGAATGGCAACTGAGACCGTCGTCCGCCCGAAGGCGAAGGTGCGTGTCGGAGATCGGGTCTTCTCGATCTCGACCGTCGCCGCCGGTTCCCTCATCCTCCTCGTCCTCGCCGCCGTCGCGATCTTCCTCATCGCGCAGTCGATCCCCGCGTTCACCGCGCCGGCCGGCAGCCTCCCCGGCGACGCGACGAGCTTCTGGGCCTACGTCGGCCCCCTGGTCTTCGGCACGGTCTGGTCGGCGGTGATCGCCCTGGTGATCGCCCTGCCGCTCTCGATCGCGATCGCCCTCTTCATCTCGCACTACGCGCCGCGCCGCATCGCGATGGCCCTCGGCTACGTGGTCGACCTCCTCGCCGCCGTCCCCTCGGTGGTCTTCGGCCTCTGGGGCGCGACCGTGCTGGCGCCGATGGTGCAGCCCTTCTACCTCTTCCTCAACGTGAACATCGGCTGGTTCCCGCTCTTCGGCGGCCAGGCGTCGGGCACCGGCAAGACGATCCTCACCGCCTCGGTGGTGCTGGCCGTCATGGTCATCCCGATCATCACCGCGGTCTGCCGCGAGATCTTCCTCCAGGCCCCGCGCCTGCACGAGGAGGCGGCGCTCGCGCTCGGCGCGACCCGCTGGGAGATGATCCGCATGGCCGTCCTGCCCTTCGGCGCCCCGGGCATCGTCTCGGCCGCCATGCTCGGCCTCGGCCGGGCCCTCGGCGAGACGCTCGCCGTCGCGATGGTGCTCTCGCCCGCGACGGTCGTCTCCTTCCTCCTGCTCACCTCGCAGAACTCGAACACCATCGCCGCGAACATCGCGCTGCAGTTCCCGGAGGCGAGCGGAGTCGGCGTCAACGTCCTCGTCGCCTCGGGCCTCATCCTCTTCGTCATCACCCTCGTCGTGAACTCGGTCGCGCGGTTCATCGTCAACCGCCGCAAGGCCTTCTCGGGAGCCAACTGATGTCCGCCGCCACCTCGTCGATGCCCTTCTCGCTGCAGGCGGGCAAGCTGCCCAAGGGCACCCCCTGGATGCTGCTCGTCGGCAGCTGGGTCGTGTTCGCCGCCGTCTTCCTGATCCTCCAGGCGGCCGGCATGATGAACGACTTCAGCCTCGTCGGCGCGATCTTCTGGGGCACCGTCCTCTTCGACGTCGCCATCTACGTGGTCTCGCGCCTGGTCGAGGGCGGCCGCAAGGCTGTCGACCGCCTCGTGACCTCGCTGGTCGCGACCGCGTTCATCATCGCGCTGCTCCCGCTGATCTCCCTGCTCTACACGGTCGTCTCCAACGGAGTCGCGCGGTTCGATCCGCTCTTCTTCTCCTCGTCGATGCGCAACGTCATCGACGCGGGCGGCGGCGCCCTCCACGCGATCGTCGGCACGCTCGAGATCACGGCCATGGCCGCGCTGATCTCGGTGCCGATCGGCCTGCTCACCTCGATCTACCTCGTCGAGTACGGCCGCGGCCACCTCGCCCGGGCGATCACCTTCTTCGTCGACGTGATGACGGGCATCCCCTCCATCGTCGCGGGCCTGTTCGCGTACGCGCTCTTCGCGCTGCTCCTCGGCCCCGGCGTCCGGATGGGCTTCGCCGGCTCGATCGCCCTCGCCGTGCTGATGATCCCCGTGGTCGTCCGCTCGTCGGAGGAGATGCTGAAGCTGGTCCCGAACGAGCTGCGCGAGGCGTCCTACGCCCTCGGCGTGCCGAAGTGGCTGACCATCGTCAAGATCGTGCTGCCGACCTCCATCGCCGGCATCACGACGGGCATCACCCTCGCGATCGCCCGCGTCATCGGCGAGACCGCCCCGCTGCTCATCGTCGCCGGCTTCACCGCGTCGATGAACTACGACCTCTTCAGCGAGCGGATGATGACCCTCCCGGTCTTCGTCTACACGCAGTACGCGAACCAGGGCCCCGACGCCGAGGCGTTCCTCAACCGGGCCTGGACCGGCGCGCTGGCCCTCATCCTGATCGTCATGGCGCTGAACCTGGTCGCCCGCCTGATCGCGAAGATCTTCGCCCCCAAGCTCGGCCGCTGACACCCACCACTCGGCTCCGGCCGGAATCCCCGAAGGAAGCAATGTCCAAGCGCATCGAGGTCAACGACCTCAACGTCTACTACAGCCAGTTCCTCGCGGTGGAGGGCGTCTCGCTCGCCATCGAGCCCCGCACGGTCACCGCCTTCATCGGCCCGTCCGGCTGCGGCAAGTCGACCTTCCTCCGCACGCTCAACCGCATGCACGAGGTCATCCCCGGCGCGCATGTCGAGGGCGAGGTCCTGATCGACGGCAACAACCTGTACGGCCCGGGCGTCGACCCGGTGCAGGTCCGCCGGCAGGTGGGCATGGTCTTCCAGCGCCCCAACCCGTTCCCGACGATGTCCATCCGGGACAACGTGCTGGCCGGCGTGAAGCTCAACAACCGCCGCATCTCGAAGTCGGACGCGGACGCGCTCGTCGAGCGCTCGCTCCAGGGCGCGAACCTCTGGAACGAGGTGAAGGACCGCCTCGACAAGCCGGGCTCCGGTCTCTCCGGCGGCCAGCAGCAGCGTCTGTGCATCGCCCGCGCGATCGCCGTCTCCCCCGATGTCCTCCTGATGGACGAGCCCTGCTCCGCCCTCGACCCGATCTCGACCCTCGCGATCGAGGACCTCATCGAGGAGCTCAAGAACGACTACACGATCGTCATCGTGACCCACAACATGCAGCAGGCCTCGCGCGTCTCGGACCGCACCGCGTTCTTCAACATCGCGGGCACCGGCAAGCCGGGCAAGCTCATCGAGTACGACGACACCGCGACGATGTTCTCGCGGCCGTCCGTCCAGGCGACCGAGGACTACGTCTCGGGCCGCTTCGGCTGATCCGCCGCAGACGAGAGCGAGCCGCGTCCCTCCGGGGTCGCGGCTCGCTCTCGTTCCACCGCGTTCCCTCCGGGAACGAGAAGAGCCGCACTCCGTCATGGGAGTGCGGCTCTTCTCGTTCTCGGGCCGTCAGGCGATGTCGATCGCCAGTATCGGATCGGTGGTCGGAGTCGGCGAGCCGCCGGCGTCCTCGACCGTCACGGCGACGACTCCGCCCTCGGTGAGGCTCCCCTCGAGCGGGGCCACGGTGCTGCCTTCTCCCCCGTCGAACGTCCCTGCGGCGACCGGACCGGACGAGCCGATGTACCAGAGCTCGTAGGTCTTGTCCTCCGGCAGCGGCGCCAGGTCGTCCACCACGAGGGCGGAGCGGCCGAGCGAGCTCGACCAGACCAGCGTCGCCTGCTCGCCGGTGGCGACCGTGCCGGTCGTCTCCTGCGCGTCGGGGGCGCTGCGGATCTGCTCCAGAGCCGTCTGCTGCTGCGTCTGGCCGGGGCCGGACGAGAGCAGCGGCGGGAGGGTCACTCCGCCGACCACGATCACCGCGGCGGCCGCGGCAGCCGAGAGGTAGACCGCGGGGCGGGCGAACCAGCGGCTCCGGGCGCGGTTCGCGGCGCTGCCGCCACCGTCCCGGCGAGCCGTCGGACCGCTCCGCTCGCCCTCGGAGGCGACGGGGACCAGACGGGGCGCGGCGGGCGCCTCGTGGTCCTCGTCGGGCTCCTCCAGCGGCAGCTGCGGAGTGGTGGCGATGAGCGCCATCAGGTCGGCCTTGAAGCCCGGCGAGGGCTCCACGGCGGGTGCGTCGGCGACCAGCGCCTCCGCCACCTCGGCGAACGCGTCGGCCTCGCCGCGCGCCTCCGGGTGCTCGGAGAGGAAGCGCTCGTAGCGCTCCTGCTCCTCGGGCGTCAGGATGCCCAGTGCGTGACCCGCCGCGAGATCGCGCGGGTCGTCCATCCCGTCGGGGAATCGCACATCGTTCACAGGGCCACCCCCATCTCTTCTCGAAGTCTGATCATTCCGTCACGCAGGCGTGTCTTGACGGTTCCCACGGGGCACTGCAGGATCCCCGCGATCTCGCTGTGCGAGTATCCGCCGTAGTAAGCGAGCTGCAGCGCCTGCCGCTGCAGTTCCGTCAGGCGGCCCATGGCGGCCGCGACCTTCTCGTGCTCGAGGGACACCTCCGCCTGCTCGGAGACCTGGTCGTAGTCGCGTCCGAGGTCTCGGATTCCGATGCGCATGTCCCGATCACGGCCGGCTTGAGCCGCGCGGACCCTGTCGATGGCCCTGCGGTGTGCCATCGTGAGGATCCAGGTCGTCGCGCTTCCTTTATTCGGAGCGAAACGCCCAGCGGTTTGCCAGATCTCGAGGAAGACCTCCTGGGCCACCTCCTCGGACTGGGAGCGGTCGACGAGGACGCGGATGATCAGGCCGAGGACCCGGCCGGCCATCTGGTCGTAGAGCGCGGCGAACGCGGCCTGCTCTCCCCCGGCGATGCGCTCGAGGAGGACAGCCGCCTCCGCTGTGGTGTCGTCCGTCATCAGCCCCGCCTCGCCCGCGCCCGGGCTGAAAGATTCCGCGTCATCCAGAAGGCTGTCACGGCCAGGCCTGCAACGACGACCGACACCTCGATCGGATGCGTCACGAATCGGACATCCAGCGCCAACGTGCCGATCGGCACGAGCGCGGGGTCGCCCAGCCGGGGGGCCAGCCAGAGCGAGATCACGGCCACCGCCGCAGCGGTGATGCCCGGATAGCTGCGCGGGCGGATGAGGACCCAGAGCCCGGCGAGCACGTCGAGGACCGCGAGGACGCGCATCACCGTGCCCTGCGAGAGCGAGACCCCCGCGGCGAACTGGGCGCCCTCCGCGTCGTCGACGCTCGGGGCGGCGAGGAGGTAGAGGGCGGCGACGACCAGCAGCCCCGCCCCCGCCCAGACGCGCGCGCCGATCCGGAGAGCTCTGCTGTTCTTCATTCCGCTGGCGCCTGTCTGTGGGGACTCGGGCGAGGATCGACTCCTCCTGGGCCCTCGCCTCGCGCACCGTGGCGGCGATGCGAGCAGAGAAGGGGCCGGACCGCAGGAACGCCTCTCGGCGCGAGGCCGCTCGAAGCGGCTATAAGTGGAGCCCGGGGTTACTGCGATCCGGCTTCCGCCAGTCTACCAAAGGCCTCCGCGGTGGCGGCGAGCGGCGTTCGCAGTGGGTGAACGCGGGTTGCGCGTCACTCCAGGGAGTCGCTCCGCCACAGCCGCGCGCAGCTCACGAGCTCGGCCGCGGTGGTCGAGAGGCGCAGGGCGCGGGTGGTCAGCTCGCTCGCCCGGGCGGGGTTCACTGGCTCCACGTCGTCGGCGACCGAGACGGCTCCGGAGGCGCTCACGCGGCAGAACGCCGCGGCGCGGTCCAGTGCCACCGCGAAGTCGCCGTCGAAGACGCCGCGGAGGATCCGGTCGGCCAGCTCGGTGATCTCGGCCGGCCCCGTGGGAGTGCTGGCTCCGGCGACCACCGGGTCGATCGTGGCGGACAGCTCGACTCCGCGCTGGTAGAGGAAGCTCGTGCTCTCCGGGTCCTGCCGGATGACCAGCCGCAGCAGGTAGATCCGCCAGAGGGCGCCCGGCAGGCTCGCCGCGCTGGAGCGCGCCCAGAGCTCGGCGAGCGCGTCGATGCCGTTGTGGTCGGTGTACTCGACCAGGCGGTCGATGACCACCGGGTCGGGGTCGTTCCGGACACGGCTCAGCAGCGCGATCGCGGTCTCGTGGGCGACGCGGCTGATCTGCGCCGGGTCCTCTCCTCCCTGGAACGCCTCGAAGACGTGGGAGGGGAACTTGGTCGGCTTGTGGAAGCCGTCTGTCATGGGGCCGCCTTCCGCGGTCGTGCGCGCGGACGCTCTCGCGCTCGCGCTCCGTAGGGGGTTCGAGGAGGGTAACGCCCACGGCTGGGCGGGTATGCCCGCGCGGAGGACGCGGTCCGCTCCGGGATCGACCGCGCTCCGGGCCGCACCTGCTCCGGGCCGCACCTGCTCCGGGGGCGCCGACGGCCCGCTACCCTGGATCGCGCGGGCCTCTAGCTCAGTTGGCAGAGCAGCGGACTTTTAATCCGCGGGTCGTCGGTTCGAGCCCGACGGGGCCCACCACTCGACCGCCTGGTCGCGCTTTCCGGACAGTGCCAGGGCGCGGCCAGGGCGCAGCCAGGTCGCCGCGCTACCGTGCAGAGGTGCTGACCGTCCTCCGCGTTCTTCTGCGCCGGCCGCGGCTGTGCGAGGCGTGCCGCGTCCGGCCGGCCCGCCGCCGTGACCCGTTCTGCTCGACGGACTGCGCGAAGACGTACTACCTCTACCTCTGACGCCTCGTCCGGGCCGCGGTGCTCCGCGACGGCGTCACTCGTGGCAGAGCGACCACACCTCGTCCGGGTAGTCACGGACCTTCTCGCCGACGAGCAGGCGCCAGCGGCCGTCCTGGTGCTCGAGCAGGCGGCCGGTGACGACCTCCGAGAGCCAGTCGGAGTCGATCCGGTACCAGCGGACGAGGCGGACGGTCGTCGCGGTGTGCGAGACGCGGGTCGTCATCGCGGGAGTCCCTTCTCGAGGAGGGAGCGGGGTGCTGGAACCAGCGGGGCGTTCGACGCGCGAACGGGGGGGGATGACCCGCACCGGGACGACTCCGTTGTCGACCGGCCGGGAGACTGCGGCGGGCATCCGGCGGACCGGATGCCAGGAACTCTAGACGACCGCGCGGACGGTGTCTGTCCCGTCGCCGGTCACAGCGGAGCGACTCCGTTCAGCGGGCTCAGGGCTGGACGGTTCAGCCAGCCGGGCGCGTCTGCCGGAACGCGGCCGCCTCGCGGGTGCGGGAGCGGAGCCTCCTCGCGCGGCGGCGGAGGAGCCGCTCGCTCGGGCCGAAGGCTCCGGATTCGAGGAGCTGGCGGAGGGACAGGGTCACCTGCCGGGCCAGACGGGGATCGATGCGGCCGGGGATCCGGATCGCGTCGATGAGGTCGAGGGCGTTGCGCGTGGTGCGGGAGATCGCCATGACGGAACCCTAGGGACGCCGGGGCGCGGTGTGCGCGCCCCGGACGGGGGCGCCGACGGGGACTGATGCTCAGCCCCGGGGCGCCCCGGCGGGATCAGTCGTGCCCGTTGCTGCCGTCGCCACGGCCCGTGGAGGACTGCAGGCGGTCGATGTGCTCGGAGGCCTGGGCCTTGGTGAGGTCGGCGGGCAGGGTCTCGCCCGCCTCGCGCGCGAGGGTGTCGAGGTAGCTGCGCTGCGGGCCGGTCATCGGCTCGTCGCCGGTGACCCAGTCGGACGGGTCCTTGCTGGCGCTGGTGTCGCTGCCGTCGTCGGCACGGGCCCCGAGGACGTCGCCCTCGGTCTTGACATCGGGATCGGTGGTGTTGTCATCGCTCATGGTGCGACCGTACGCCCGACCACCGACGTCGACGAGGGCTTGCGGAGCGGGCCCGGGCGCCCCGCTTCACGAGCCGAGCAGCGCGTGCGCGACGGTGAAGATGACCAGCCCGGCCAGGGAGCCCACGACGGTGCCGTTGATCCGGATGAACTGGAGGTCCTTCCCGACCTGCAGCTCGAGCTTCTCGGACGTCTCGCGCGGGTCCCAGCGGTGGATGGTGTCGCCGATGATGCTGGCGATGTCGGTGCGGTAGCGGTCGACCAGGTTGGCCGCGACCGATCCGATCCAGGAGTCGACGGTCGCCGCGAGGCTGGCGTCGGTCGAGAGCCGGCGGCCCAGATCGACCACGATCGACTCGATGCTGCCGCGGAGGGGGCTCGACGGGTCGTCCATCGCGCCGAGGAGGGAGGCCTTCGTCGCCTCCCAGGCGTCCCCGGCGAGCTCGCGCACGCGCGGGCTGTCGAAGGCGCGGTTCTTGATCTCCTCGACCCGGGCGATCAGGTCGGGGTCGGTGCCCAGATCCTGCGCGAGCGTGGCGAGGTAGCCGTCGATCGCGATCCGGAAGGGGTGCACCTGGTCCTCGCGCACTGCGGCGACGAAGACGAGAGCCTCGCGGTACAGCCGCTCGTCCACCGCTCGGCTGACCGCGGAGGGCAGCCAGCTCGGCAGGCGGCCGCTGACCATGCGGGTGAAGCTCTGCGGGTTCGCGGTCAGCCACGCCTCCGCCTGCTCCACCAGCGTGTCCACGAGGCGCCGGTGGTGGCCCGCCTCGACCACGCTGCCCACCAGCGAGCCCAGCGGCGGGCCCCACTGCGGGTCGAGGAGGTGGCGCCGTGCCAGCGCCTCGATCACGCGCTGCACGTCGGAGTCGTCCAGCAGGGCGATCGCCGAGCGGACGGCCGCGGCGCTCTCGCCGCCGACCCGGTGCGCGTTCTCCGGCTCGGCGAGCCACAGCCCCGCCCGCCGGGCGATCCCGAAGGAGTCGAGCTTCTCGCGCACGATGGCGCCGCGGAGGAAGTTCTCCTCGACGAACTGCGCGAGGCTCGCGCCGATCTCGTCCTTCTTGGTCGGGATGATCGCGGTGTGCGGGATCGGCAGGCCCAGCGGCCGCCGGAACAGCGCGGTCACGGCGAACCAGTCGGCGAGCGCGCCGACCATCCCGCCCTCGCTCGCGGCCCGGACCCACTGCAGCCACGGGTAGCGCTCCTGCAGGGCGAACGACACGGCGAAGACGACGGCCATCACCACGAGCAGGCCCGTGGCGAGCCGCTTCATCCGGACGAGAGCGACGCGCTTGGCCTCGTCGTCGCGCCCGACCGCCGCGAGGGTGGTCATGACGCGGTGGGGAACCCCTCGTGGCGGATGCCCCACGCGACGGTCCACTCCTCGCCCGGCTCGAGCCAGCGCAGGCCCTGCCCGCTGTTGAACGCCTCGGCGGGAGCGGTCATCGGCTCCACGGCGATCGCGGTCTTCACGTCGTCGCCGTCGGGGAAGATCCGGGTGATGAAGACCTGGATGAAGTTGTGCGAGGCGTCGGCCCAGAGGAGCACGCGGCGGCCGTCCGCAGCGCGGAGGCCGTGCACGCTCTCGCCGTCGACCATCCGGACGTCGGCCCAGGCGTCGTCGAGCTCGAGGTCGCCGATGCGGCGGCCGGAGCGGAGGTCCCACTCGGTGCCCTCGACCGGGTTCTGCGCGGTGGGGTTGAGGCGCTCGTCGACCTCGATGTGCACCGCCGCGTCGACGGTGATCTCGAGCTCGTCGGTCGGGACGTCGCCGATGGCGAGGAAGGGGTGCGTGCCGATGGCGACGGGCGCCTCGTCGGCTCCGACGTTGACGACGCGGTGGACGACCTTCAGCCCGTCGGCCTGCAGCTCGTAGCGGACCGAGGTCTCGAGGTGGAACGGGTAGCCCGCCTGGGGCACGACCGGCGCGGCCAGCTCGACGAAGGACGGGCCCTGGTCGACGAGGCGGTACGGGGTGCTCACCAGCAGGCCGTGGATGGCGTTGTGGTACTTCGGCTCGGTGATCGCGAGCTGGAGCGTCTCGCCGCGGTGGTGCCAGCGCCCGTCCTTCACGCGGTTGGGCCAGGGCATCAGGACGATGCCCGAGCCGAACGGCGGAACGGTGCTCTCCGGGTAGGAGGCGGTGATCTCCACTCCGTCGACCGAGAGGTGGCGCAGCGCTGCGGCCACCTCCGTCACGACGGCGTGCAGGGTGCGTCCCTCGGCGGTGAGGTCGAGCGAGAACTGGCGCCCGGTGGCGGGGGCGGGGGTGAAGTCGGCCATTCCTCGATCCTACGGACTGACGCGCTCGCCGAGCGCCCGGCAACGGGTGACCGCGAGCCCCGCCTCCTCCAGAGCGGCAACGAGTCCGTCGGCGGCGCCCGCCCCCGTGAGCAGACGGTCGAACTCGTCGGGAGCGGCGACCCGGCCGAGGTCGACCACTCCGAGCTTCGAGGAGTCCGCGACCACGACCCGGCGGGTCGCCGCCTGCAGCATCCGGCGCTTCAGGGTCGCCTCCGGGAGGTTGACGTTGGTGACGCCGGCCTCGGGGTGCACGCCGGTGCAGCCGATGAAGGCGATGTCGGCGCGGATCCGCTCGAGCAGCTCGGACGCGAGCGGCTCGACCAGCGAGTGCTGCAGCGGCCGCAGAGTGCCCCCGGTGACGACGACCGTGAAGCGCGGGATGGCCGGCTCGAGCGCCAGCGCCGTGGAGAGGCCGTTCGTGATCACCGTGACGTCGCGCAGCTCCTCCCGCGCCACGAGCGCGTGCGCGATGGCGAGCGGGGTGGTGCCCACGTCGAGCACGATGCTCTGCCCGGAGGAGACGGAGGCGGCGGCCTCCTCGCCGATCGCGGCCTTCTCGTCGGAGGCGGCGCTCAGGCCCTCCTCGAGCGAGCGCTCGCCGGTGGGCCTCGGAGCCGGGATCGCCCCTCCGCGCACCCGCTGGAGGACGCCCTCGCTCGCGAGCAGGGCGAGATCGGAGCGGACGGTGACGACCGAGACCCCGAGCATGTCGGCCATCGGGGCGACCCCGACGAAGCCCGAGCTCTCGGCGGCCAGACGCAGCCGCAGCCGGCGCTCGATCGCCGACGTGGACTCCTGCTCGCCGTCCGTCCTCATCCGCCCATCGTGCCCGCGGGCCGGTGGACTTGTCAAAGCGAAAACGAGCTTTCCTTTTCGAAGGTGCGGCCCTAGTCTGACTCCTGCCATGAACGAAGCGATCACACTCTCCGCCGGCGTCGTCAAGCGCCCGCACACGCTGGCCGACGGCCGCGAGCTCCTCTACTTCGACGACGCCGACACGACCCTCCCCCCGGAGCGCGCCGCCGACGCACGCCACCTCGACCCCCGCCCCGCCACCGCGCGGATGCGCCAGGACGTGCTGACCGGCGAGTGGGTCTCCATCGCCGCGTCGCGCCAGAACCGCGTGTTCCTGCCGCCGGCCGAGCTCGATCCGCTCGCCCCGGCGTCGCCGACGAACCCGTCGGAGGTGCCCAGCCGCTACGACGTCGCCGTCTTCGAGAACCGCTCCCCCTCCTTCGGCCCGCTCCTCGAGGACGCGGACGCGCCCGCCTCCCTGGAGGACCTGCGCACCCTCGGGCTCGGCCGGACGCTGACCAGCGTCGGCCGCTGCGAGGTCGTCTGCTTCAGCCCCGAGCACGAGGGCTCGTTCGCCACGCTCAGCGCCTCCCGCGTCCGGACCGTGGTCGAGGCCTGGGCCGACCGCGTGGGCGCCCTCTCTGCCCTTCCCGGCGTGCAGCAGGTGTTCCCGTTCGAGAACCGCGGCGAGGCGATCGGCGTCACGCTGCACCACCCCCACGGGCAGATCTACTCCTACCCCTACGTCACGCCGCGCACGACCCGCCTGCTCGCCTCGCTCGACAGCTACGGGCCGTCGATGTTCGCCGACGTCCTCGCCTTCGAGCAGGCCGGCGAGCGCGTCCTCCTCCGCGGCGAGCACTTCACCGCGTTCGTGCCGTTCGCCGCGCGCTGGCCCGTCGAGGTGCACCTCCTGCCGCACCGCCACGTCCCGGACCTGGCGGCGACCACCCCGGAGGAGCGCGACGAGCTGGCTGTGATGTACCAGCGCCTGCTCCGCGGCATCGACGCCCTCTACGACACCCCGACGCCCTACATCGCCGCCTGGCACCAGGCCCCGGTGCACGAGCGCCGCGACGAGGTGCGCCTGATGCTCCAGATCACCTCGCCACGCCGCGCCGAGACGAAGCTCAAGTACCTCGCGGGGAGCGAGGCCGCGATGGGCGCCTGGATCGGCGACATCGCCCCCGAGACGAGCGCCGCGGCCCTGCGCGCGGCGATCGAGCGGGCCGACGCGGCCGTGCTCGAGGCCGGGATCGCACAGCGCCCCGACGCGGCCCTGCCGGTCGCCGTGCACAGCGACGACTCGCTTCCCGGCGGCGCCGCCACTCCCGCCACCACCGCCGCCGACATCGCCGAGGAGAACCGATGACCGCCGCTCCCGCCTCCCTGACCGCCGTCGCCGAGAGCGCGGCCTCCGCCTTCGAGCGCACCTTCGGCCGCCCCGCCGCCGGCGTCTGGGCCGGCCCCGGCCGCGTGAACCTGATCGGCGAGCACACCGACTACAACGACGGCTTCGTCTTCCCCTTCGCGATCGACCGCGCCACGGCGATGGCCGTCGCGCCCAGGGAGGACCGCCTGATCCGGATCAGCAGCGCCTTCTCCCCCGAGGTGGTCGAGGTCGCTCTCGACGAGCTCGGCCCCGGCGCCGTGACCGGCTGGTCGGCCTACCCGCTCGGCGTGGTCTGGGCGCTCACCGAGTACGGCGTCGACCTGGGCTCCCGCTCGGGCTTCGACGCGTACGTCGACTCCGACGTGCCGGTCGGCGCGGGGCTCTCGAGCTCTGCGGCGCTGATGTGCGCGATGGCCGTCGCCCTCGACGAGCTCTGGCACCTCGGCTTCGACCGCGCGACGATGGCCCGCGTCGGCCGTCGCGCCGAGAACGTCGCGGTCGGCGCCCCCACCGGGATCATGGACGAGTCCGCCTCCCTCTTCGGGAAGCGCGACGCCGCAGTGTTCCTGGACTGCCGCAGCCTCGACACCGAAGTCGTCCCCCTCGGCTTCGAGGAGGCCGGGCTCGTCCTGCTCGTCGTCGACACGCGCGTCGAGCACGCGCACGCCACCGGCGGCTACGCCGAGCGGCGCGCCTCCTGCGAGCTCGGCGCCGCGACCCTCGGCGTGCCGTCGCTCCGCGAGCTGACGGTCGACGACCTGCCGCGCGCCCAGGAGCTCCTCGACGACGTCACCTACCGGCGCGTGAAGCACGTCGTGACCGAGGACGCCCGCGTGCTCGAGACCGTCCGCACCCTGCGCGAGCACGGTCCCCGGGCGATCGGCGATCTGCTCGACGCCGGCCACGTCTCCCTCCGCGACGACTTCGAGATCTCGGTGCCCGAGCTCGACACCGCCGTCGAGGCGGCGCGCGGCGCCGGAGCGATCGGCGCCCGGATGACCGGCGGCGGCTTCGGCGGCTCCGCGATCGCCCTCACTCCGGTGGAGAAGGAGGAGGAGGTCCGCGCCGCGGTCCTCGCCGCCTTCGCCGAGAAGGGCTTCACGACTCCGGAGCTCTTCCTGGTCACGGCCGCCGACGGCGCGGGCCGCGTGCTCTGACCTCTGCTTCCGTCGACGCCCCCTGCGACCTCGCGTCGCAGGGGGCGTTCCTCCTCCAGCCGCTACGGCGCCGGATCCGGCGGAACGACGGCGCGCGCTTCTCCCCCGGTGACCCGGACCAGCTCGGCGAAGCTCGTCGGGTAGACGGTGTGCGCGTGCCCGGCCGCAGCCCAGACCACGTCGTAGGCGGCGAGGGCCGCGTCGACCACGGTGCGCAGCGGCGCGGGATGGCCCACCGGCGCGATCCCGCCGATCGTCTGGCCTGTCGCGGCCTTCACCTCCGCGGCCGGCGCCCGGGTGATCGATCCGCCCAGCTGCACGCCCAGCCAGGCGGTGTCGACGCGGTGGCCGCCGCTGGTCAGGACCAGCAGCGGCGCACTGTCGAGCAGGAACACGAGCGAGTTGGCGATCTGACCGACGTCGACGCCCAGCGCCTCGGCCGCCAGTGCGGCCGTCGACGCGGCCGAGTCGAGCCAGCGCACGGTCGGGTGCACGCCGTGCCGGTCGAGGTCGGCGAGGACGCGGTCGACGGCCGGGTGGCTCCGTTCGCTCATGCCGCCGAGGCTAGCGCCCCGGCCGCGCTCACTTCTCGAACGTGGAGGCGTCGATCACGAAGCGGTAGCGGACGTCCGAGGCGAGGACGCGCTCGTAGGCCTCGTTGATCTGCGAGGCCGAGACGACCTCGACCTCGCTCGCGATGCCCTTCTCGGCGCAGAAGTCGAGCATCTCCTGGGTCTCGCGGATGCCGCCGATGCCCGAGCCCGCGAAGGAGCGACGGGCGCCGAAGAGCGTGAAGACGTGCAACGGCAGCGCCTCGGCCGGAGCGCCCACGTTCACCATCGTGCCGTTGCGGCGCAGGAGCCCCAGGTAGGCGTCGAGGTCGAGGGGCGCGCTGACCGTGTTGACGATCAGGTCGAAGGTGTTCGCGAGATCGGTGAAGGTCGCCTCGTCGCGCGTCGCGTAGTAGTGGTCGGCGCCCAGGCGGAGGCCGTCCTCCTTCTTGCTGAGGGTCTGCGAGAGCACGGTGACCTCGGCGCCCATCGCGTGCGCGAACTTGACGGCCATGTGGCCGAGCCCGCCGAGGCCGACGACGGCCACGCGCTTGCCGGGGCCCGCCTCCCAGTGCGAGAGCGGCGAGTAGGTCGTGATGCCCGCGCACAGCAGCGGGGCGGCGGCCTCGTAGGGGATCGACTCCGGGACGCGGAGCACGAAGTCCTCGACGACGACGACGTGCGTGGAGTAGCCGCCCTGGGTGATGGTGCCGTCGCGGTCGACGGAGGCGTAGGTGCCGGTGTTGCCCTTCAGGCAGTACTGCTCCTCGCCCGCGAGGCAGTTCTCGCACTCGCGGCAGGAGTTCACCATGCAGCCGACGCCGACGCGGTCGCCGACGGAGTGCTTGGTGACCTCGGAGCCGACCTCGGCCACGACGCCGACGATCTCGTGGCCGACGGTCAGCGGGTACGCCACCGGTCCCCAGTCGCCGCGGACGGTGTGGATGTCGGAGTGGCAGATGCCGGAGTAGGCGATCTCGATGAGCACGTCGTGCGGTCCGACGTCGCGGCGCTCGATGGTGGTGGGGACGAGCGGCTCGGTCGCGGAGGGGGCGGCGTAGGCGGTGACGGTGAGCATGGGTTCTCCTCGTGGGGCGGGGCGCGCTCCGAGGACGTGTCCGACGGGGTGGGGGACGCGAGAGCGCCGGGCCACGCTACCGGCAGGCGACTGGACGTCGCCCCCGAGCGCGGTCCGGCGCGGGTCCTGTGGCGCGGGACCGGTCAGCGCAGGGCGCGCTCGGCCGCCGTCACCACGTTGTGGATGAGCATCGCGCGCGTCATCGGGCCGACTCCGCCGGGCACGGGCGAGAGCCAGCCCGCGACCTCCGCCACCTCCGGTGCGACGTCGCCGGTCAGCTTCGCGCGGCCCGTCTCCGGGTTCTCGACTCGCGTGATGCCCACGTCGAGCACGGCGGCGCCGGGCTTCACCCAGTCGGCGCGGATGAGCCCGGGCACGCCCACGGCGGCCACCACGATGTCGGCGCGGCGCACCTCCGCGGCGAGATCGGCCGTGCGGGAGTGGGTGAGGGTCACGGTGGCGTCGAGGCCCTTCCGCGTGAGCAGGAGCCCGAGCGGTCGGCCGACGGTGAGCCCGCGGCCCACGACGACGACGTGTCTGCCCGAGGTCGGGATGCCGTGGCGCTGCAGCATCTCGACGATCCCGTTCGGCGTGCAGGGCAGCGGGCTGTCCAGCTCACCCTCGACGCCGAGCACCAGGCGGCCGAGGTTGGTGGGGTGCAGGCCGTCGGCGTCCTTGTCCGGATCCATGAGCTCGAGCATCGCGTTCTCGTCGATGCCCTCCGGCAGCGGGAGCTGGATGATGTACCCGGTCACGGCCTCCGAGTCGTTGAGCTGCCGGATGGCAGCGCGGATGTCGTCCGCCGACGCGGTCGCGGGGAGGTCCACGCGGATCGACTCGATCCCGACCTCCGCGCAGTCGCGGTGCTTGCCCGCGACGTACGAGCGGGAGGCGGGATCGTCCCCCACCAGCAGCGTGCCGAGCCCGGGCACGACGCCCCGCTCGCGCAGAGCGGCGACCCGCTCCGCGATCTCCGTCTTGACCGCCGTCGCCGTCGCGACGCCGTCGAGTACCTGTGCCGTCATCTCGGGCTCCTCGGTCGTGGCGCGGCGGAGGGGGACGGTGCCCCGGCCTCCGCCGCGCGGGTGGTGCAGCGGATCGACTACAGCCCGGGGTAGAGCGGGAAGTCGTCGGTGAGGCGGGCGACACGGCCGCGCAGCGCCTCGAGGTCGGCCGAGGGCTTGAGCGCCTCGGCGATGACGTCGGCGACCTCGGTGAACTCCGTGTCGCCGAAGCCGCGCGTCGCGAGCGCCGGCGTGCCGATGCGCAGGCCCGAGGTGACCATCGGCGGGCGGGGGTCGAACGGCACGGCGTTGCGGTTGACCGTGATACCGACCTCGTGGAGGCGGTCCTCGGCCTGCTTGCCGTCCAGCGGCGAGTCGCGCAGGTCGGCGAGGACGAGGTGGACGTCCGTGCCGCCGGTCAGGACGTCGATGCCCTCGGCCTTCGAGTCGGCCGCCGTGAGGCGCTCGGCGAGGATCTGCGCGCCGCGGATGGTGCGTGCCTGGCGGTCGGCGAACTCGGGCTCGCCGGCGAGCTTGAACGCGGTCGCCTTCGCGGCGATCACGTGCATGAGCGGGCCGCCCTGCTGGCCGGGGAAGACGGCCGAGTTCAGCTTCTTGGCGTACTCCTGCTTCGCGAGGATGAGCCCCGAGCGCGGGCCGGCCAGCGTCTTGTGGACGGTGGTCGTCACGACGTCGGCGTAGGGCACCGGCGACGGGTGCAGCCCCGCCGCCACGAGGCCGGCGAAGTGGGCCATGTCGACCCAGAGCTTCGCGCCGACCTCGTCGGCGATGGCGCGGAACGCCTCGAAGTCGAGCTGACGGGGGTAGGCGGACCAGCCGGCGATGAGCACCTGCGGACGGACCTCGAGGGCCTTCTCGCGGACCGCGTCCATGTCGATGCGGAAGGTCTGCGGGTCGACGCCGTACGCGGTCGCGTTGTAGAGCTTGCCCGAGAAGTTCAGCTTCATGCCGTGGGTCAGGTGGCCGCCGTGCGCGAGCTCGAGGCCGAGGATGGTGTCTCCGGGCTGCACGAGCGCGGCGAGCGCCGCGGCGTTGGCGGAGGCTCCGGAGTGCGGCTGGACGTTGGCGAACTCGGCGCCGAAGAGGGCCTTGGCGCGGTCGATCGCGAGCTGCTCGGCGATGTCGACGTACTCGCAGCCGCCGTAGTAGCGGCGGCCGGGGTAGCCCTCGGCGTACTTGTTGGTCAGGACGGAGCCCTGCGACTCGAGGATCGCGCGCGGCACGAAGTTCTCGCTCGCGATCATCTCGAGGTAGCCGCGCTGGCGGTCGAGCTCCTGCTGGAGCACGGCGGCGATCTCGGGGTCGACCACCGACACGGGCTGGTCGAACGAGGCGGCGACGCCGGGGCTGGCGGGGGAAGAGGACACGGACGCTCCTTGGCTGGGAAACGGAAGGGGCCCGGCAGGTCGCTGCGGCGCGACACGGCTCGTTCGGGCGACCCGATCTACGGTATCCGTTCCAGCCCAGGCGTGCGGCGGGAAAAGTGTCCGGGGCGCTGCCCCGGAGGAGGTGCCGCTCCCTGATGGTCACCCATCCGAACGCCAGTCGCGGCGGGCTCACTCTAGCAAGCGGGCCGGGTGGCGCGGGAGTCGCGCCAGTCGGGGGCGGGCACGCGCGATCGTGCGACGATCCCTCGGGCGGTCCCGGCGCGGGACCGGGAGGGAGGGCATCGCCGTGGGTCCTCGACGCCGCTCCGAGCGCGTCGACGGCCGCAGCGACGAGGAGCTCGTCGCGCTGGTCCGGGAGGGCCGCACCGACGCCGTCTCCGAGCTCTGGCGCCGCCACTCCTCGGCCGGGCGCACCGTGGCCCGGGCGTGGGCGAGCAGCTCCGATCCCGACGACCTGGTCTCGGAGGCGTTCCTCCGCGTCCTGCGGGCGATCGAGCGCGGCGGCGGACCCGAGGGCGCCTTCCGCCCCTACTTCTTCACCGCCGTCCGCAACGTCGCGGGGTCCTGGGCCCGGCGGGACCGGCACGAGCGGCCGTTCGACGAGGCCGACCGCGCCCTCCCCTCCGCCGGCCCCGATCCCGAGGCGCACGCCCTCGCCGCCCTCGAGCGCGACCTGGGCGCGCGCGCGTTCCGGGCGCTGCCGCCGCGCTGGCAGGAGGTGCTCTGGTACACGGAGGTGGAGGGCCTGTCCCCCGCCGCCGCCGCGCCGCTGATGGGCCTGCGGCCCAACGCGGTCGCAGCGCTCGGGGTGCGGGCGCGGGAGGGGCTGCGCTCCGCGTGGATCCGGGAGCACGTGGCGGACGCCTCGGCGACGGGCGAGTGCGAGTGGGTGCTCGAGCGGGCGGGGACGTACGCGCGAGGACGGGTCCCCGTCCGGGACAGGCACCGCATCGACCGGCACCTGGACGGGTGCCTCTCGTGCCGGGAGGCGCTGGCGGAGGCCGAGAGCACTGCGCGCCGCCTCGCGTCGGTGCTGCTGCCGCTCTCGGCCGGCGTGAGCGGTGCGGCCGCCTGGGCGGCGGGCGGGGGCTCCGGCGCGGCCTCCGGTCCGCTGCCGAGCGCGGTCCGGGCGTCGAGCGCGGTTCGAGCGTCGAGCGCGGTCCGAGCGTCGAGAGCGGGCAGCGGAACAGGAGTGGTCGTCGCCGCGTCCGCTGCGGCGGCACTCGCGATCGCGGGAGTCGTCGGGGCGGCGGTGCTGCTGTCCGGGAACGGGGGCGGCGCGCTCGTGGCGGCGGAGGACGCCTCCGCGCGGGTGGACGAGCGCGGAACGGCCGAGGCGGCTGCGCCCACATCGAGCGGAGGAGCGACCGCGAGCGCCGACCGACCGGAGACGGACCCGGAGGACCAGGAGGCCGCGGACCGCGCGAGTGCAGGAGCGGACGGCGATCCGGCGGGGCGGTCCAGCGGCTCCGGCGCCGCTCCGAGGAGCACGGTGCCGACCGTGGCCGGAGGGGATGCGTCGGACGATGCCGGAGCGACGCGCGCAACCCACGGGAGGACGGGACGTCCGCCGCAGCGGGAGCCGTCCTCCGATCCCGTCGGCGCACCGGCGTCGAGAGGGATCGAGGCGACCGCCTCCCCGACTCCTGCCGCCGAGCCCGCCCCGTCCCGCCCCGCCGTGACCGGCAGCGCGGCACCGGCGCCCAAGCCCGCCGTCCCCGAGGCTCCGGCCCCCTCCGGGCCGCCGGGGGCCACGACCGGGGGCTCCGCGCCGGGCCCGATCGGCAGCGGCCCGGCCCTGCCCTCCGTCCCGGTCCCGACCCCCGCACCGAGCACTCCGGTCCCGGTTCCTGTTCCGACCGTGACTCCCCCACCGGACACTCCGGCTCCGGCAGCGACGCACGTACCGAGCACTCCGGCGCCGGTCCCGACAGAGGCGCCGAGCACCTCCGCTCCGGTCACGACCCCCACTCCGGCCGCACCTCCCACTCCGGCCGCACCTCCCGCTCCGGCCGCACCGACCCTCGCGCTCGACACCGACGGCCGGCTGCTGCCCGATGCCCGGGGCACCGCCACGCCCGGCGCCGAGGTGCTCCTCGAGGACGCCTCCGACGGACGCCGCGTGGGCTCCGCCACCGCCGACGCCGACGGCTCCTGGACCGCGCCGGCGCTCCCCCTCCCCGCGGGCAGGACCACGGTGCTGGCGCGCACCGCCGCAGGAGTCAGCTCCCCCGAGACGGTCGACCTGCGCGCTCCGGTGCTCCTCGCCCGGGCCGCGTCGAGCGGGGGCGCGGTCGGCGTGCTCGTGCTCGCCGATCCCGACGCGGACGGCCTCGACCTCCTGGTCGACGGCGGGCAGGTGCGGTCCCTCGCTCCCGGAGCCCCCGTCCTCGCCGCGACCCTGGAGGTCGGTCCTGGGAGGCACACGATCGGCGTCCGCTACTCCTCCCCGGACGGGCGGAAGGGACCCGTCGCCGTCGTGTCCGTCGACGCGGGCTGAGGCGCGCGGACCGCCCCGTGCCCCACCGTTATCCTGGGCGGATGCAGCCCGAACCCGCCGCGTCCGCGACTCCCCGGCCCGCCCCCGCGAGCACCCGTCCGACGGGCAGCGACGCCGCGTGGTCCGGCGCCCGGCCCGCGGGAAACCACTGGACCCTGACCTTCGCCTGCCCCGACCAGCCGGGCATCGTGCACGCCGTGTCCGGTGCCGTCGTCCAGGCCCGCGGCAACATCACCGAGAGCCAGCAGTTCTCGAGCGCCGACACCGGCCGCTTCTTCATGCGCCTGCAGGTGGAGTCGCCGATCAGCCGCGAGGAGTTCGCCGCCGCCCTGCTGCCGATCACCGAGCACTACGGGATGACCTGGCGCCTCGACGTCGTCGGCCGGCCGCTGCGCACCCTCGTCCTCGCCTCCACCGCCGCGCACTGCGTCAACGACCTGCTCTTCCGCCAGCGCGCCGGGCAGCTCGCGGTGGACATCCCGATGATCCTGTCCAACCACGGCAGCCTGCGCGACCTCGCCGAGTTCTACGGCGTTCCCTTCGAGTCGCGCCCCGTGGTCTCGCCGGAGTCGAAGCGCGGGTTCGAGGAGCGCGTGCTGGAGGTCGTCGAGGAGCACGACGTCGAGCTCGTGGTCCTGGCGCGCTACATGCAGATCCTCTCCCCCGAGCTCTGCGCGCGACTGGCCGGCCGCGCCATCAACATCCACCACTCGTTCCTGCCGGGCTTCAAGGGCGCGAACCCGTACAAGCAGGCGCACGCCCGCGGCGTCAAGCTGATCGGGGCGACCGCGCACTTCGTCACCAGCGACCTCGACGAGGGGCCGATCATCGAGCAGAACGTCGTCCGCGTGGAACACTCGCACTCGGTCGCCCAGCTCGTGGCCATCGGGCAGGACGAGGAGAGCCGCACGCTCACGCAGGCGGTCAAGTGGTTCGCGGAGGACCGGGTGCTCCTCGACGGGGCCCGCACCATCATCTTCCGCTGACCTCCGGCGGCTAGCATGGTCGGCGTGAATCGAGCAGGAGCGGACACCGCGGGCACCGACATCAGGATCGGCCCGAACGCGATCCTCCGGTTCCTCCTGGAGCTCGTCGCGCTGGCGACCTTCGCCCTCTGGGGCTTCGCGTCGTGGGACCTCCCGTGGAACATCGTCCTCGGCATCGGCGCTCCGGTGGTCGCCGCGCTGATCTGGGCGCTCTTCCTCTCGCCGCGCGCGGTCCTCGCGATCGACGTCTACGGCCGCTCGCTGATCGAGCTGCTCGTGATGGGCGCCGCCGCGCTGGCGTGGCTGGACCTCGGCCAGCCGGTCGTCGCGATCGTCTTCGGCGTCCTCGCCGTCGTCTCCGGCGTCATCGCGGGACGCCGCTCCCTCTGATCCTGACGGCGGCCGCTCAGGCCGAGGGGGCGCTCGCTCGGAGCCGTCCACCGCTGTCCCCGAGGGTGCACCGCGGTCCCCGTGCGCTCGCCGCCGCTCGGAGCGGGACCGAACGCGTCGTCCCGGCTCGCAGCGGCAGGTCGCCACCGCGTTCTCCCGTCGATGCACCTCCGGGGATGCGCGACCGCAGCGGGACCCCGGGCCGATCGCGCCGCCGGGCCCCCAGTCGGAGGTGTTCCGCCCCGCCTGATCGTCGATCTCTCCCCGACCCGCTCCCGCCTCCCCTCTCGAGCCGTTCCCCCACGCAGCCGGGCCGGTCCTGCTCCTGGCACGCACCACGAGCCGCCCCGTCTCCGCCTCCCCGGCCCGGGAACGGCGAACGGCCGCCCCCGCCGCTCCTGGAGGAGCAGGGGGACGGCCGTTCGCGGCGGTCGCGGAGGACTACTCCGCGGCGCCCGCCTCACGCTGCGCCAAAGCGCGGCGTCGGAGGCCGGTGATCACAGCACCTGCACCGAGGAGGGCGAGGGCGGCGGCTCCGAGGAGACCGCCGTCGAAGCCCGTCGACGGGAGGCCGCCGGCGCCGTGGCCGGGCGCGCCCGGTCCGGCGGTCGGCGTGGAGGTGGGCTCCCCCGGTCCGGCGGTGGGGCCGGCCGTCGGCGTCGCGGTCGGCTCCGGGGTGCCCGTGGGCTCCGGAGTCGCGGTCGGCGTCGGGGTGGGGGTGACCGCCTCGGTGACGTCGACGCTCACGAGCGTCGCGAGTCCCGAGTCGGTGTAGGCGACACGGCCGAGGTAGCGGGCCGGGCCCGCCAGGTTCGACCAGGAGACCGCGTACGCGATCGGCTCGCCCTGCACGGCGTCGACCACGGCGGGGTCGGTGCTCAGCGAGCCGAGACCGTTCTCCGGAGTGATGACGAAGCTGCGGAAGTCGAACGTGACCGTCGAGGATCCCGGAGCGGTCGAGTAGACATCGGCCTGGACCGTGTACTCGCCCGGAGCGGGGTCGGCGATGTCGACGCGCTCGTCGGCCGAGCCGGTCGCCGAGGTGAAGACCTTGTCGGTGCTCTCGCTGGTGACGGTGAGGTCGAGGTCGGCCGCGTCGTCGAGCGAGTCGAGGTCGAAGCGGGCGAACTCGGCGCCCTCCGGCACCACGACGGTGGTCGTCAGCGACTTCCCCGTGGGGAGCGTCGCCGAGTGGCCGTCAGCGGCAGTGGCGTCCTCGGCGAGGACGCCCTCGGCGAGACCGCTCGCGGTGAGCGGCAGCGCGCCGGTGATGCCGGGCGTGACCGTCACCGTGCCGGTGCCGGTCGAGCCGGTGCCGGAGACCTCGTAGGGCGCGTCCAGCAGGACGGGGCGCACCGCGATCGGGCTGCGGACGTCGTGCTCCGCGCTCGCCCAGGTCAGGTAGCCGGTGGCGAACTGGTTGAGCGCCGCCGAGCCGGTGGTGAAGGAGACCGTGTACTCCGCCGTCTGGCCCGCACCCGTGAAGGAGAGGGTCGAGGGCGAGACGACGGTGTCGATCCCGGCGAGGCCGTCGACCGAGGCGGTGTAGGTGCCCGCGCCGGTCGAGGTGACCGTGCGGGTCACGGTCTGCGTGCCCGCGAGGGCGCCGATCGCGATCGAGGCCTGGTTGAGGTCGGACGGGTCGATCGCGGCGATCGGGTCGATCACCGGGTTCGAGGTGAAGACGTAGCCCGCACCCTTGAGGAACGCGATCCAGTCCTCCGTGCCGCTCTGGTAGAGCAGTCCGGGGTCGAGGAACGCGGCCGGGTCGACGTGTCCGGCGCCCTGGGCGAAGACGTCCTCGGACGCGGCGCCCGACTGGTCGACGCTGTCGTAGGCGGAGGTCATCATGGCCGACTTCACCGCGGACGGCGAGGCCTTCGGGGTCGCGCCGAGGATCAGCGCGCCGAGGCCCGCCACGTGCGGCGACGACATCGAGGTGCCGGACTCGAACGCGAAGGCGGGGTCGTCGCCCTCGGCGTTGAAGCTGTCGGCGAGGATCGCGACGCCGGGCGCCGTGAGGTCGGGCTTCAGCACGTCGGCGCCGTCCGCCTCAGCGGGTCCGCGCGACGAGAAGCCGGCGACCTGCGGGACGGGGATGGAGGCTCCGGACGAGTTGCCCTCGGAGAGGGTCACGGTCGCACCGGCGGTGCCGGCGTAGGTCGTGATCGCCTGGTAGGCCTGCGAGTCGATCTGGATGCTCGGGACCGAGTGGTCGTCGACGTGCAGGGCGTTCGGGGTCGGGTTGAGCAGCAGCATGCCGATGCCGCCGGCCCGCTCGACCTCGGCCGACTTGGAGACGCGCGCGGTGACGCCCGCGGTGCAGGCGACGATCGTGCCCTTCACCTTGTCGGGGTCGAGGGTGCCGGTCTCGCAGATGGCGGGGTTCTCGGCGCCCGAGCGGACGACGTCGGCGCTGTTCACCAGCGGTCCGGTGACGTCCTCGTGGACCGAGATGGATCCTCCGACGAACTTCTGGCCGTCGCCGAGAGCGGCGGTCGCGGTGTAGGTCGGGATGGAGGACGCGGCGACCGTGGTGTACCAGGGCGACGCGTGGTCGAGCGTGGAGGCGCCCGCACCCGAGTTGCCGGCCGAGGCCGCGACGAAGACGCCCGCGGCGGCGGCGTTGAGGAACGCCTCGTCGATCGCGGTCAGGGTCGAGGTGGCCGAGCCGCCGCCGATCGAGAAGTTGATGACGTCGACGCCGTCCTTGGTCGCGGCGTCGATGGCCGCGAGGATGCCCGCTCCGGAGCAGAAGTCGTCGTCGTCGGTGCCCTCGTCGGGTCCGTTCCAGCAGACCTTGTACGCGGCGACCTTGGCGGCCGGGGCGACTCCGGAGATCTTCCCGTAGTCGTAGCCGTCGACGCTCGCCTCGACGCCGTTGTTGCCGGCTGCCGTGCTCGCGGTGTGCGAGCCGTGTCCGTCGGCGTCGCGCGGGGAGCGGTACTCGGGGTTGTCCGTCGAGCCGACCTCCTCGTCCGCGAGGAACCAGCGTGCGCCGATGAGCTTCTGGTTGCACTCGTCGCCGTCCCACTGCTCGGAGGCGGGGAGCCCCGGCGAGCAGGAGCCGACGAAGGTGCTGCCGTCCGACTTCACGAAGGAGGTGGTGGTGCCGTCCGTGTAGGGGGCCGCTCCGGGCGAGGTCGCCAGGGGCGCGCCTGCGAAGGAGGGGTTCTCGGGCGCGATGCCGGAGTCGATGACGCCGACGACGACGCCCTCGCCCGCCTTGTCGATGCCGCCCAGCTTCTGCCAGACGCCGTTCTCGCCCTCGAGGCCGAGGAAGTCGGTGGAGCGCTGCTGTCCGGTGTCGGGCACCGGGGTGCCTGCGGCGGCCGCGGCGAGCGGCGAGGCCTGCGCGGCGCGGTCGACCTTCAGGTTCTCGACCTTGCGGACCTGGGCGACGTCGCGGCGGCTCGCGAGCTCGCCCGCCTGCTCGCCCGAGAGGGTCGCGGAGAAGCCGTTGAGGGCGACGGTGTAGTGGTAGCCGATGGCGGCGTCGACCGCGGAGGCGACGTCCTCCTGGCGCTGCTCGAGGTGGGCGGAGTAGTCCTCCACCGGAGCCGAGGCGGCCTGCAGCTGCGCACCGTCGACGGGCGCGGTGCGGGCGAAACGGGCATCGCTGCCCTGGTAGGTGGCCGCGGAGGGCTCGACGAGGGTGACGACGTAGTCGCCGTCGTCGAAGCTCTGGCCGACGGAGAGCCCGCCGACGAGCGAGGCACTGCCGGCGAGAGGGGCGGCACTGGCGCCGGTGGTGGCGAAGGCCGCGGTCGCGGCGACTCCGAGGACGGCGAGGCCCGCGAGAATGCGCCTCTCAGCGCGGCGGACGGGTGGTCGGTGGGACAGGTGGATCGGCAATCGATGTCCTTACTCACATTCGCTGGGAACCGGATCGGTTTCCACACAGAAACGACCCTACGAACTCGATTGCCCAGCTTTGTTACGAACAGGTAACGAAGTTGACGCCGAAAGGGGCCGATCCGTTGGCACTCCCCCTCCGCGAGTGCTAATTTACTCGCGTTGAGCCGGGTCGGCTCAACTCTTGGAACTCTTCGTTGCACGACTGAATGGAGTGATCTCATGGCTGTCACCTACGACCCCGTCCGCGAGCTGGACCGCCTCGCCACCGCCCTCCTCGGCTCCGGCCAGGGGCCCCGCCGGATGCCGATCGACCTGTACCGGGACGGCGACCACTACGTCCTCACCGCCGACCTCCCCGGCATCGACCCCGGGTCCGTCGACGTCGACGTGGACGGGCAGCTCCTCACCATCCGCGCCCAGCGCACCGTCGCGGGCGGCGACGACGTCACCTGGATCACCCGGGAGCGCCAGTCGGCGACCTTCGTCCGCCAGCTGAGCCTCGGCCAGGGCGTCGACACCGAGCGCATCGCCGCGTCCTACGACAACGGCGTGCTCTCGGTGACCATCCCGGTCAGCGAGAAGGCGCGTCCCCGCCGCATCGAGGTCGTCTCGACCGCCCGCCCCGAGCAGGTGCGGATCGGCGAGGCGGCCGCCGAGTAGGACGACGAGCGAGGGCCCGTCCGCGATCGTGCGGGCGGGCCCTCCGCGTGTCCGCACGCCCTACGCTGGCCGGATGCGCGCCTCCTCCTCCGACACCGCCGTCGGCGTCCTGCTCCCCCGCGATCTCCCCGCCTCCGAGGTGCTCGTCTACGCCCGCCGCGCCGAGGAGCTCGGCTTCGACGAGCTCTGGGTGGTCGAGGACCTCGGCTTCCGCGGCGGCATCGCCCAGGCCGGCGCGGTGCTCGCCGCCACCGAGCGGATCGTCGTCGGCATCGGCATCCTGCCCGCCGCCGTCCGCACGGCGGCCTTCACCGCGATGGAGCTCGGCACTCTCGCCGAACTGTTCCCCGGCCGCGTCCACGCCGGCATCGGGCACGGGATGCCGCACTGGATGCGCGGCCTCGGCGTCTGGCCGAGCAGCCCGCTCACCCTGCTCGAGGAGCAGTTCGACGCGATCCGCTCGCTGCTCTCCGGCGAGCGCACCGACCGCTCCGGCCGCTACGTGCACGTGGACGGCCTCGTCCTGGAGTCGCCGCCCGCCGTCGTGCCGCCGCTGCTGGCCGGCGTCCGCGGACCGAAGTCGCTGGCGCTCGCGGGCCGGATCGCCGACGGGGTCGTCCTGGCCGAGCCCGTCACTCCGGAGTACCTCGCGGCGGCCCGCGGCCACCTGGGCGGCACCGGACGGATCGTCGCCTACAACGTGGCCGCCGTGGACGACGATGCGGCCGCCGCGCGCGACGCGGTCCGGCCGGGACTCGAGTGGATCGGCGAGCCGGACTGGGCGCCGCACATCGAGCCGCTCCCCTTCGCCGAGGACTTCGCCCGCCTGCGGGCCGAGAGCGCCGACCGCGCCGCCTTCGTCCGCGACCTGCCCGACGCCTGGGTCGACCAGCTGGCCGTCGTGGGCACTCCCGAGGACGCTCGTCGCCGCATCGGCCTGCTGCACGAGGCCGGTGCGTCGAGCGTCGTGCTGATGCCGTCGGGGCCCGATCCGCTCCACGCGATGGAGGACCTCGCCCGGGCGCTCTGAGGCGCTCGGCCCGGGCGCGTCCCACCGGGCCCGGAGACGCGTCCGGCCCGCAGGATCCGAGGATCGTGCGGGCCGGACGCGTCTGCCGAAGCCGGAGATCAGGCCGACATGCGGGCCTTCAGGTTCTCGTCGAGGGTCGCGAGGAACTCCTCGGTCGTCTGCCAGCCCTGCTCGGGGCCGACGAGCAGGGCGAGGTCCTTCGTCATCTTCCCGGACTCGACCGTCTTGATGACCACGTCCTCCAGGGTGAGCGAGAAGTCGATGAGCTCCTGGTTGCCGTCGAGCTTGCCGCGGTGCGCGAGGCCGCGCGTCCAGGCGTAGATCGAGGCGATCGGGTTCGTCGAGGTGGGCTTGCCGGCCTGGTGCTGGCGGTAGTGGCGCGTGACGGTGCCGTGCGCCGCCTCCGCCTCGACGACGCTGCCGTCGGGCGTGGAGAGCACGGAGGTCATCAGGCCCAGCGAGCCGAAGCCCTGCGCGACGGTGTCGGACTGGACGTCGCCGTCGTAGTTCTTGCAGGCCCAGACGTAGCCGCCCTCCCACTTCATGGCCGAGGCGACCATGTCGTCGATGAGGCGGTGCTCGTAGGTGAGGCCCGCGGCGTCGAAGCGCTCCTTGAACTCGGTCTCGAAGATCTCCTCGAAGATGTCCTTGAAGCGGCCGTCGTAGGCCTTGAGGATCGTGTTCTTGGTGGAGAGGTAGACCGGGTAATTGCGCGAGAGGCCGTAGTTCAGCGACGAGCGGGCGAAGTCGCGGATCGACGCGTCCTGGTTGTACTGGACCTGCGCGATGCCGTCGTCCGGGGCCTTGTAGACCTCGAACCTCATCGGCTCGGAGCCGTCCTCGGGCGTGAACTCGACGGTCAGCGTGCCCTTGCCCTTGAAGACGAAGTCGGTGGCGCGGTACTGGTCGCCGAACGCGTGGCGGCCGATGATGATCGGCTTGTTCCAGCCGGGGACCAGGCGCGGGATGTTCGAGATGATGATCGGCTCGCGGAAGATCACGCCGCCGAGGATGTTGCGGATCGTGCCGTTGGGCGACTTCCACATCTTCTTGAGGCCGAACTCCTCGACGCGGGCCTCGTCGGGGGTGATGGTCGCGCACTTCACGCCGACGCCGTGCTTCTGGATGGCGTGCGCCGCGTCGATCGTGACCTGGTCGTCCGTCTCGTCGCGGTACTCGATGCCGAGGTCGTAGTACTCGAGGTTCACGTCGAGGTACGGGTGGATGAGGGTGTCCTTGATCTTCTGCCAGATGATGCGCGTCATCTCGTCGCCGTCGAGCTCGACGACCGTTCCCTCAACCTTGATCTTGGACATTGCTCTCCCATGGTGTCGATGACCCCGCACCTGTGCGGGACGGGCGGCTCTGCACCGCTCCGGATGGCCTCCGCCAGCCTACCCGAGGCCCGAACTGTCTCGATGTCGAGACAGTTCTCGATCGTCCGCGCCGGGGCCGGCGCACGTCGCCCGACAGGAGGATGCCCGCCGTCCTGCGCCGCCGGTACAGTGACGGCATGAGTGACCTCCGCCTGGAAGAGCTGTCCGCCTCGAACATCTCCGCCGTGAACGGTCTGAGCCTCAAACCCGGCCAGGAGCAGTTCATCGCGCCGGTCTCCTACTCCGCCGCCGCCGCGGTGATCGACCCGGGCGCCTCCTGGCAGCGGGCCGTGATGGACGGCGACGAGCTGGTCGGCTTCATCCACGCGCACTTCGACCCGGAGGCGGCGGAGGAGTTCCGCAGCTGCATCTGGCGCATCAACATCGACGCGGCGAAGCAGGGCCGCGGCGTGGGCACCTTCGCCGTCCGCGCCACCGCCGACGAGGCGCGCGCCCGCGGCTACGACACCCTCACGGTGATCTGGGAGTCCGGCGAGGACGGCCCGGAGCAGTTCTTCCGCTGGATCGGCTTCGAGGTCGTCGGCGAGACGCAGTACGGCGAGAACATCGGGGCACTGACGCTCTGAGCGCGGCGCCGGAGGCAGCGGAGCCGGCCGACTTCGTCTCCGCCGTCCTCGAGGTGGTCGCCTCGATCCCGCCCGGACGCGTGATGGCCTACGGCGAGATCGCCGCGGTCCTCGGCACTCGTGCGGCACGCGCGGTCGGCACGGTGATGGCCCGCTACGGCTCAGACACCGCCTGGTGGCGCGTCGTCCGCGCGGGAGGAGCGCCCCCGGTCGGCCACGAGGAGCGCGCCCGCCGGGAGTACGAGCGCGAGGGCACGCCCCTCGTCGTCACGCCGGGCGGCTGGCGCGTCGACGTGCGCAGCGCACGCTGGCGCCCCTGAGCCGGGATCGGCTCAAGGGCGTTAGTCGCGAGCGGCAGCCGCTCAGACGAGCGAGTCCCGCCAGGCCGCGTGCAGGGTGGCGAAGCGGCCCTCGCCGGCGATGAGCGCCTCCGGAGTGCCGTCCTCGACGATGCGGCCGTGCTCCATCACCAGCACCCGGTCGGCGATCGCGACCGTCGAGAGGCGGTGCGCGATGATGACCGCCGTGCGGTCCGCCAGGAGCGTCTGCAGGCCCTGCTGCACGAGGCGCTCGCTCGGGATGTCGAGGGAGGAGGTCGCCTCGTCCAGGATCAGCACCGCCGGGTCGGCCAGGAACGCGCGGGCGAACGAGATCAGCTGGCGCTGACCGGCCGAGACGCGGCCGCCGCGCTTGTTCACGTCGGTGTCGTAGCCGTCCGGCAGCGCCTGGATGAACTCGTGCGCGCCGACCGCCTGCGCGGCCCGGACGATCTCGTCGTAGGACGCGGTCGGCCGCCCGATCGCGATGTTGTCGGCGACGGATCCGGAGAAGAGGTACGCCTCCTGGGTGACCATCACGATCGCGCGGCGCAGGTCCTTCGGGTGCAGCTGCCGCAGGTCCACGCCGTCGAGGGTCACCACGCCGTCGCTCGGGTCGTAGAAGCGCGAGATCAGCTTGGCGAGCGTCGTCTTGCCGGCGCCCGTGGACCCGACGAGGGCGATGGTCTGCCCGGCGGGGATGTCGAGGTCGAAGCGCGGCAGCACCTCGCGGTCGGCGGTGTAGGCGAAGCGGACGCCCTCGAAGCCGAGGCGGCCCCGCGCCTGGCGCAGGTCGACCGGGCGGGCCGGATCCGGGACGCTCGGCTCCTCGGCCAGCACGCCCGAGATCTTCTCGAGCGCGGCGGCCGCCGACTGGTAGGAGTTGTAGAACATCGCCATCTCCTGCACCGGGTCGAAGAAGCGCCGGGTGTAGAGCAGGACCGCCAGCAGCGCGCCGATCTCGAGCCCGCCGTCGAGCACGCGGACGCCGCCGATGAACAGCACCACGGCGACGGTGACGTTGCCGATCAGCACGAGCCCGGGGTCGAAGGTGCCGAACACCCCGAAGACGCGCTTGTAGGCGAGCCGGTACTGCTCGACGACCCCGCCGAACACGGACTCGTTGCGCTTCTGCGTGCGGAAGGTCTGCACGGCGCGGATGCCGGTCATGGACTCCACGAACTGCACGATGAGCCGCGACGAGGCGACGCGAGTGCCGCGGAACAGCGCCTGCGACCGTTTCTGGAACCAGCGGGTGAGCAGCGCGAGCGGCACCAGGGCGCAGGCGAGCACGATGCCGCTCACGCCGTCCAGGGAGACCAGGGCGATCGCGACGAAGCCCATGTAGAGCGCACCCTGCACCAGCTGGTTGATGCCGGAGTCGAGCAGCTCGCGGATGGAGTCGAGGTCGCTGGTCTGGCGCGAGATGATCCGGCCGGAGGTGTAGTTCTCGTGGAACTCCAGGCTCAGCTTCTGGGTGTGCAGGAAGACCCGCTTGCGCAGGTCGATCAGGATCGCCTGGCTCACCCTCGCGGAGAGCACGGTGTACCAGGCGACCAGGAGCGCGCCGACGAGTCCGGTGAGGATGTATGCGCCGACCGTGACCGCCAGCGGGACCGCGTTCCCCGCGAGGACCGCGGGCAGGCCGTTGTCGATGCCCGCCGCGATCAGCGCCGGTCCCGCGACCTGGGCAGCGGTCGCGACGACGACCACGACCGCGGTGAGCACCAGCCGCAGCCGGAGCGGCCGCAGCAGGGAGCCGAGCAGCCGCAGCGAGCGCCGGCGCAGAGCCGCCGACTCCGCTCTGCTGAGGTCGTCGCGCTCCTCGGAGGAACCGAGCGTGCTCATGATCGCGTCTCCTGGTGGGTCGTCGTGGGGCGGGAGCCGATGCGCTCGGTCCCGGCGGGCCGGGTCAGCTCGTCCTCCTCGAGGCTCGAGATGACGAAGCGGTAGTGCGGGCTGCTCGCGAGCAGCTCGCTGTGGGTGCCGACCGCGGTGATGCGGCCCTCCTCCATCAGTGCCACGCGATCGGCGAGCGCCACCGTCGAGGGGCGGTGGGCGACGATGATCGCCGTGGTGTCGCCGAGCACGCGGCGCAGCCCCGCCTCGACGCGCGCCTCCGTGTCGACGTCGAGCGCCGAGAGCGGGTCGTCGAGGACGAGCACCGCCGGACGCGCGGCCACCGCGCGGGCGAGGGCCAGGCGCTGGCGCTGGCCGCCGGAGAGGCTCATCCCCTCCTCGCCCACCTTCGTGTCCAGGCCCTCGGGGAGGCGGTGGACGAAGTCGGCCTGCGCGATCTCGAGGGCCTCGAGCAGCTCCTCCTCGGTCGCGTCGGGTCGGCCGAGGAGGACGTTCTCGCGCACGCTGGTGGAGAAGAGCGTCGCGTCCTCGAACGCCATGCCGATGTGCGTGCGCAGCTCGTCGCGGCGGAGCCGGCGGATGTCGACGCCGTCGAGCTCGATGGCTCCGCCGGTCACGTCGTAGAGGCGCGGGAGCAGCGCGGTGAGCGTCGTCTTCCCGGAGCCGGTGATGCCGACCAGTGCCATCGTCTCGCCCGGCTCGACCTCGAGGTCGACGCCGTCGAGGAGGTCGCGGTAGCGCTCGGGGGCGTCCTGGTAGCGGAAGTGGACGTCGCGGAAGCGCACCCGACCGCGCGGCTCGAGGATCGTCTCGGGGTCCTCCGGGTCGGTGATGGTGTTCCGGCTGTCCATCACCTCGAAGTAGCGGTCGACCGCCGTGCGGGTGTCGAAGGTCATCGAGAGGAGGAAGCCGATCGACTCGACCGGCCAGCGCAGCACGGTCGCGGTGGCGAAGAAGGCGAACAGCTCGCCGACGCTCAGCTGGCCGGCCGCGGCGAGCCAGACCCCGCCGAGCAGGCAGAGCGCGAACGCGATGTCCGGCACCAGCAGGAGGACGAGCCAGATCCCGGCGATGGCACGGGCTTTGTCGATCTCGGTGCCGCGGAGCTTCTCGGCCTGGCCGGCGAAGTTCTCCAGCGCGTGCTGATGGCGGCCGAAGGCCTTCAGGACGCGGATGCCGTGCACCGACTGCTCGACGGTCGTGGCGAGGTCGCCCGCCTGGTCCTGGCTGCGGCGCGCGATGCTCGAGTAGCGCTTCTCGAACGCGAACCCGTAGATCCAGACCGGGATCGAGCACACGACGAAGAGCACGCCGAGGATCGGGTTCCAGTAGACGAGGACGCCGAAGCCGACGACGATCGTCAGCGCGTTGACCACGAGCAGGACGAAGCCGAAGGCGATCCAGCGGCGGATGAGGCTGAGGTCGCTCATCGCCCGCGACAGGAGCTGCCCGCTCTGCCAGCGGTCGTGGAACGAGACGGGGAGGTCCTGCAGGCGGCTGTAGAGCGCCGAGCGCATGCGCGCCTCGATCCGCGTGCTGGGGGTGAGGACCATCCGGCGGCGCAGCGCGATGGCACCGGCCTCGACGACGCCGAGCACGAGGATGACGGCGACCGGGCCGATCAGCGGCCCGAGGTCGCCGGAGCCGGCGGAGGCCGCTCCGTCCCCCAGCGGCCCGTCGACGAGCTGCTGCAGGACGATCGGGATGACCAGCGACACCAGACTCGCCACGAGCGCGACCGCGATGCCGCCGACCAGCCGGGGCAGGGAGTCGCCGACGAAGGGGACGAGGCGCAGCAGGGTCTGCAGCGTGCTCGGGCGCTTCTGCGCCGGGGCGCCGGGAGACGGGAGGGCGGGAGCGGACACGGCGGAGGGCTTTCGCGACGAGGGCGGAGCCTCCCCTGCCGGGTGGGCGGGGAGGCGGGAGGTGCCACCGGGCCGGAGAGCTCCGGGCAGCCTTGAAGGGTATACCCGGGCTATGTGCTCCGTCCAGCGGCCGCCGCGATCCGGCGGTTCCCCCGCCTCCGCCGTCAGCGGACGCGGACCGAGAGGCAGGTGACGCAGCCCTCGAGCTTCTCGAACTCCGAGACGTCCACGGTGAGGACGCGGTAGCCCAGGCTCCGCAGCAGCTCGGCGCTCCGGGGAGCGGAGGCGGCCATCAGGAGGGTGTCGTCGTCGAGGACGACCACGTGGGCGCCCGGCTCCTCGGGCATCGGCAGGAAGGAGGGGAACAGGCGCGGCTCGTCGACGACCGGCTCCCAGCCGATGACCGTGCCGTCGGGCAGCGCGGTCACGGCGCTCTTGAGGTGCAGCACCTTCGTCAGCGGGACCGCGACGACGTCGTACCCGCGGGGGCGGAGGATCGCGCGCAGCTGGGCGACCCCCGCCGCGTCGGTCCGGCCTCCGCGGCCGACGTAGACCGTCGATCCCACCTTGAGGACGTCGCCGCCGTCGAGCGTGCCCGGCTCCTCGATGCGGTCGACCGTCAGGCCGAGGGCGCGGACGGCCTCCTCGGCGCCTGCCGTCTCTCCGCGGCGGGACTCCGCTCCGGACCGGGCGATCACGGCGTGGTCGCCGAAGACGACGACCGCGTCCTCGAGGAAGACGGAGTCGGCGAGTCCGGGCGTCGGTGCGGCCTCGACCGTCTCCCAGCCGGCCCGCTCGAGCAGGTCGACGTACGCCTCCCACTGCTGCTGGGCGCGCTGCTGGTCGACGGGGACGCGCTCGAGGTGGGTGAGCTCGCCCGCCGAGAGGTCGGCGGCCGGGGCCCGGACGATCGCGATGCGGCGGTCGGTGACGACGGCGGCCGGAGCGCCCGTGGTGCGGAGGCGGTTCCAGAGCGTGTGGCCGACGCTCGCTGCCGAGACGGTGAACGCGAGCAGGAAGACGAGGTTGAGTCCGGCGAAGGTCTGGAAGATGGAGGCCCAGACGGCGCCCGTGACGGCCTCGCCGGTGGCGCTGGCTTGGACGAGCGTGCCGAACACGGCTCCGACCACGCCCGCGACGAGTCCCGCGAGGGCGGCGCTCCAGGTGCGTCCGAGCATCCCCGCGACGGCGAGGACGAGGACGACCACGAAGCCGAGCACGCTCGAGAGCAGGAAGTAGGCGTTGACCTGCGGGATGGAGCCGGGCTGCAGCTGGTTGCCGATGAAGAAGGCCAGCAGGTTGGCGAGGTGCGCCACGAGCGCGGTCGCCGCGGCGGCGAGCAGCGCGACGAGGATCCGGCGGCCCGTCCCGGGCGCGCGGCCCCGGTTCGGGGCGATCGTGGAAGCGGCGGTCGGGGTGTCGGGAGTGGACGCGGGCGTCGAGTCGGAAGGCACCCGGCGACCCTACGCGCCCCCGCCCGCGCCCCGCCTGTCGATCCCCTAGCAGCCCCCTAAGAGCCGCCACCGCAACGCAGAGCGGTTTCAGCGGGCCTTGCGTGCCCGGCGATGCCCGCGACCCGCGACGCACCCCGCTCTACGGAACGCACCCCGTCGCGAAGCCGACCGCGCCCCGCCGCGCAGGGAGCGGCGGGGAAGACGAACACGCCAAGGCAGAGCCGACTCAGCGGGAATCGCGTGCCAAGCGATTCCCGCGGTCGGCGACGCAACTCGCTCCACGGAACGCACCCCGTCGCTGAGCCGACCGCGCCCCGCCGCGCAAGATGCGGCCGGGAGGACGAACACCGCAAGGCAGAGCCGGTTCAGCGGGAATCGCGTGCCAAGCGATTCCCGCGACCGGCGACGCACCCCGCTCTACGGAACGCACCACATCGCCGAGCCGACCGCGCCCCGCCGCGCGGGGAGCGGCGGGGAAGACGAACACGCCAAGGCAGAGCCGGTTCAGCGGGAATCGCGTGCCAAGCGATTCCCGCGACCGGCGACGCACCCCGCTCTACGGAACGCACCCCGTCCCGAAGCCGACCGCGCCCCGCCGCGCAGGGAGCGGCGGGGAGATCGAACACCACTTCTTCCACCGAGTGACGGGCGCTCCGCGCCCGTCACTCAGTGGAAGAAGTGCCGCTCCCCCGTCGTGTACATCGTGACGCCGGCGCGGGCGGCCGCGTCGATGACCTCGGCGTCGCGGACGGAGCCGCCGGGCTGGACGACGGCCTTCACGCCGGCGGCGAGGAGCACCTCGAGGCCGTCGGCGAAGGGGAAGAACGCGTCGGAGGCGGCGACGGAGCCGGGGGCGCGGTCGCCGGCGCGGGTGACGGCGAGGTGGCAGGAGTCGACGCGGTTGACCTGGCCCATGCCGACGCCGACGGAGGCGCCGCCCTTGGCGAGGAGGATCGCGTTCGACTTGACGGCGCGGCAGGCCTTCCACGCGAACTCGAGGTCGAGCATCGTGTCGGCGTCGGCGGGCTCGCCGGCGACGAGCTGCCAGCCGGAGCTGACCTCGCCGGGGCCGCCGATGAACCGGTCCGGCTCCTGCAGCAGCAGGCCGCCGGAGATCTGCTTGAACTCGCGCTCGACGGGGGCGTAGAAGTCGGGGAGCTGCAGCAGGCGCAGGTTCTTCTTGGTCTTCAGCACCTCGAGCGCCTCGGGCTCGAAGCCGGGGGCGACGAGCACCTCGGTGAAGATCTCCTTCACCGTCTCGGCCATGGCGAGGGTGACGGGCCGATTCGCGGCGATGACGCCGCCGAAGGCCGACACCGGGTCGCACTCGTGGGCGCGGCGGTGGGCGGAGGCGATGGGGTCGATCGCCTTCGAGCTCGCGATCGCGATGCCGCACGGGTTCGCGTGCTTGATGATCGCGACGGCGGGCAGCACGAAGTCGTACGCCGCGCGGACGGCCGCGTCGGCGTCGACGTAGTTGTTGTAGGACATCTCCTTGCCGTGCAGCTGCGTCGCCTGCGCGATGCCGGTGCCGTCGGGAGAGACGTAGAGGGCCGCCTTCTGGTGCGAGTTCTCGCCGTAGCGGAGGACCTGCTGCAGGGTCCCGCGGATCTCGACCGAGCCCTCGACGCCCTCGGCCGCCTCCTGCCCGGCGAACCAGGCGGCGACGGCGGAGTCGTAGGAGGCGGTGTGCGCGAAGGCGCGGGCCGCCAGGGTGCGGCGCGCGGCGAGCGTCGTGCCACCGTCGGCGAGGGCGGTCGCGATCCCGGAGTAGTCGGCCGGATCGACGACGATCGCGACGTTCGCGTGGTTCTTCGCGGAGGCGCGGACGAGGGCCGGGCCCCCGATGTCGATGTTCTCGACCACGGTCGCCGCGTCGGCGCCGCCGGCGACGGTCTCGCGGAACGGGTACAGGTTCACCACGACCAGCTCGAACGCGGCGATGTCGAGCTGCTCCAGCTGCTCGCGGTGCGAGGCGAGCCTCAGGTCGGCGAGGATGCCCGCGTGCACGGCCGGGTGCAGCGTCTTCACGCGGCCGTCGAGCGACTCCGGGAACCCGGTGACGGCCGAGACGTCGGTGACCTCGTGGCCGGCGCCGCGGAGGGACGCTGCGGTCGAGCCGGTGGAGACGAGCTCGACGCCGGCCGCGGCGAGCGCCGCTCCGAGCTCGAGCAGACCGGTCTTGTCGCTGACCGAGATCAGCGCCCGGCGGACGGGGACCCGGTCGCGGTCGTCGTAGCTGCTGGGGTCGTGGGCGGTGATGCTCATGCGCGGGCGAGCTCCTCGAGGTCGACGGTTCCGTGGGCGATGTCGAGCACCGTCTGCACCAGCAGGCGACGCTCGATGGTCTTGATGCGCTCGTGCAGCGCGTCCTCGCTCTCGCCGGGGAGCACGGCGAGGCTCTCCTGGGCGATGACGGGTCCCGTGTCGACGCCGGTGTCGATCACGTGCACGGTGACGCCGGTCTCGGTCGCGCCGGCGGCGAGGGCGTCGCGGACGGCGTGGGCGCCGGGGAAGAGGGGCAGCAGGGCGGGATGCGTGTTGATCATCCGCGGGCTGAGCGCGTCCACCACCACGGGCGGCAGGATGCGCATGAAGCCCGCGCAGACGACGAGGTCGGGCTCCCACTCCCGGATGCGCCCGAGCAGGGCGGCGCCCCACTCGTCGCGAGAGGAGAAGTCGCGCGGCGCGACCGTGAAGGCGGGGACTCCGCGCTCCTCGGCGTGGCGGAAGCCCTCGGCGTCGGTGTCGCTGCCGACCGCGACGATGCGGGCGGGGAAGCCCTCGTCGCCGGCGGCGTCCAGCAGGGCGCGGAGGTTCGATCCGCCGCCGGAGAGGAGCACGACCAACTTCAGCACTGCGCAAGTCTAGGGGGACGCCTCCGCCGGCGTCAGCTGCGTCGGCTGCGGCCCGCGGCGAGGCCCAGGCCCGCGGCCAGCGCGAGCTCGAGGGCGGCGACCGCCCCGACGACGAGCGGGTCCGGGCCCACCTGGGCGAGCCGCCCGGGCCCGGCGGCGCCCGCCGAGAACCAGGCGAGGAGCCCGAGCAGCAGGCCGCCGACCACGCCGATCCCGCCGGCCGCGGCCGCGCCCCAGCGCAGCAGCGAGCGTCCGTCGAGCGCCTCGATCACGCCGCGCCGCAGCCGCCATCCCGCGGCGAACCCGGCGAGCAGCGGCACGAGCAGCCCGAGGAATCCGAAGGCCGAGTCCCCTGCGGGCAGTGCGGCGAGGACCGGGATCGACGGGATCGGTCCGAGCAGCGTCCCGGCCGCGCTCACGGAGGAGCCGGTGCCGAGGGCGAAGCCCGGGCCGATCAGCCAGCTCGCCGCCCAAATCACCAGGTTCGGGAGGAACGCCAGCTGCCCGAGAGTGAGGGCCAGGCCGCCGAGCGCCTCGGCGCCCAGGCTCTCGTAGAGCGCGACGACCGAGGTGTAGTGCACGACCAGCAGCACGGCGACGAGCACCGCCGCGACGCCGACCACGCCCGCCGCGGCGAGCGCTCCCCCGCGCAGCGACGCGAGGACGAGCCCGGGCCCCGGCGCGGGGACGCGGTCGAGCGCGGAGGCGGCCAGCTCGCCGAGGGAGTCGGCCTCGTCGCTGCGGGCGGAGTGGAGCGCTGCTCCGACGAGCACCCCCAGCGCGAAGACGAGCGGCGGCAGCAGCGTCCCCTGCAGGGGATCGACGGTGGCGGCCGGGTCCGCGGACCCGAGCGAGACCAGGAGCGCGATCGCCAGATAGGTCGCGATCGCGACGAGGACGCCGATGGCCCGGAACGGCGACTCCTGGGCGCGGCGGCCGGTGCGCGCGCCGAGCAGCACGGTGAGGAGTGCGAACGCCAGCGGAGCGATCGTCACCGGGAAGGCGTCCGCGCCTCCGGGCAGCGCCACGGCGAGGGCGGAGTCGGGGGCCAGCGCCGCCTGCAGGTCGGCCCCGTGGCCGAGCAGCCAGGCGTCGGCGGCGACCCGCCAGAACACGCCGAAGTCGACCGTCGTGTCGTACTGCACGGCCCAGAGGACGGTCAGCGGGACGAGCGGGATCGCGATCCCGATCAGCGCCGACAGCGCGGCGTCGAAGGCGGCGAGGAGGGCGACGGTGATCCGGTTCATGGGCCTGACGAGCCTAGCGGCGGCGCGCTCGGAGGCGGGTCAGGGGCGCGCCGCCCGGCCCTCTAGTGTCGGAGCCATGACGGGGACCTCGGACGCACGGACGGAGCGCGGCCTGGACCGCCTCGTCAACTTCTCCGACGCCGTCGTCGCCATCGCCATCACGTTCCTCGTCCTCCCCCTGGTCGACGTGGTCGAGGAGGGCCGCGCGGCCGATCTGGGGTCCCTCCTCACCGGGCACTACGGCACCCTCTCCGCCTTCTTCATCACGTTCGCCGTGATCGGGCGGCTCTGGGCGGTCCACCACTCCGTCTTCGAGGGCGTGGCCCGGTACTCGCCCGCGCTCGTCGTCGCGAACTTCGTCTGGCTGGCCGCGGTCGTCCTGCTCCCCTTCGCGGCGAACCTGATCTCGAACGTGCTCGACACCGACGGCAGCGTCATCGCGCTCTACATCGGCACGATGATCGCGGCGAGCGCGGCGACCCTCGCGATGCAACTCATCGTGCGCCGCGATCCGGATCTCCTGGCCCCGGGGGCGGAGCCGCGGCGCTCCCTCTCGAGGTCGCTGATCGTGATCAGCGTCCTCCTCGCGGCCCTCGTGCTCGCCGTCGCGGTGCCGGCCGTCAACATGTTCGCGCTCCTGCTGCTCCTGCTCTCGGGTCCGATCGAGCGCCTGGTGCACCGCGGGCGCCCCGGGGGACGCGCGGCCCACCGCCGGACGGAGCGCGGGCTCGACCGGCTCGTCAACTTCTCGGACGCGACCGCCGCCATCGCCATCACCGTCCTCGTCCTGCCGCTGGTGCAGCTGGCTCCCGAGGTCGCCCGGGAGGGCGGCGGAGTCCCGGCGCTGCTCGCGGAGCACCTGGACTCGGTCCTCGCCTTCGCGCTCTCCTTCGCTGTCATCGCCGTCTTCTGGATCCCCCACCACCGCGTCTTCGAGATCGCCGGGGACTACGACGGCGCCCTGGTGTGGCTGGACCTGCTCTGGCTGGCCGCGCTGGCGTTCTTCCCGTTCTCGACGAGCGCGCTGGCGCTGTTCCCGGACTCCCGGGCGACGATCGGGCTCTACATCGGCACGATGGCCGCGATGAGCGGGGCGCTGGTCCTGATCGAGCTGCGCCTCTCCCGGCACCCGGAGCTCAGGCGGCCCGGCGCAGGGCCCCTGCCGCTCGCGCCCGCCCTGCTGCCCTTCGCGCTGCTCCTCGTCGCACTGGCGCTGGCGCTGCTGATCCCGTCGGTCGGGCTCTGGTGGCTGCTCCTGCTCCTGCTGCAGCGGCCCGTCCGGGCACTGCTCGCGCGGCGCTGATCCTCAGGCGCCGGGCGTCCAGCCCAGCTGCGGGGCGATGCGCTCAGCGACGGCGCGCAGGATGCGCCGGTGCGACTCCACCCCGCCCACCGCCGGGAGCGTCACCGTGAGCGCGTCCGCTTCCGCGAGCGCCGGATCCGCGGCGAGCGACGCGACGATCCGCTCCGGGCTCCCGACGTGGAGGGGGCTGAAGCGCATCGGGGCGGCGATGATCGACCGGTCGGCCGTGCGGGGGCGGCCCTCGTCGTCCATCCGCGCGAGGTAGCCCTCGATGAAGGGGCGGTGCGCCTCCTCGTCGGCGGCGTCGAGCAGCGGCAGCACGATGCGGCCCGCCGTCACCCTCGACGTGCGCCCCGGGTGCGCGGCGGCGAAGGCCTCGCGGTAGGCGCGGATCTGCACCGCCTGCTGCTCGGCGAACGGCAGGCCCGTCTCCTCCGTGTTGAGCGTGGACACCTGCAGGTGCATGCCCTGCTCGCCCGCCCGGACCGCGGAGGCCACCGTTCCCGCCCCGTACCAGAGCCGGTCGGCGAGGCCGGGCGCGTGCGGCTGCTGGACGAGCGGAGCGCCGACCGGGACCGACATCAGGGCCGACTCCGCGACGCCGAGCACGGCGCCCGAGAGCGCCTCGCGGAGTCGCGCGATGCGCTCCTGCGCCTCCTCGCGGAAGTCGCGCTCGGCCTGCCCGAACACCCCGTCGAAGACGGAGGCGAGATGCGCGAAGCCGCTGCTGACGCCGAGGTCGAGGCGTCCGCCCGAGAGCAGGTCCACGGTCGCGGCGTCCTCGGCGAGGCGCACGGGCGACTCGTAGCGGGCGCCGATGACCGCGGTACCGAGGCGGAGGCGGCGGGTCCGCTGGGAGGCGGCCGCGAAGAAGGTCATCGGAGACGCGAGGTAGCGCTCGAAGTGCCGCACGCGGACCCAGCCGGTGCCGTAGCCGAGCTCCTCGGCGAGCTCGAGCAGAGCGAGCCCGTCCTCGAGGCTCCGCGCGGCGTCGCCGGGCCGCTCGGGGCCCTCCGGGTACGGCACGAAGGTCAGCAGGTCGAGTCCGAGGCGGCGTGTCACGCTGCGAGGCTACTCCGGCCGGACCCGCCCCGACGACGGAACGGACGGCGCCGCCCGCCGGAGCAGGGGCACCGTCCGTTCCGACGGTGGTGCGGGGAGGACGGGCGCTAGAGCGCCGCGTAGACCTCGCGGAGCAGGGCGGCCGTCTCGGACGGCGTCTTGCCGACCTTCACGCCCGCGGCCTCGAGGGCCTCCTTCTTGGCCTGCGCGGTCCCGGCCGAGCCGGAGACGATGGCGCCGGCGTGGCCCATCGTCTTGCCCTCGGGGGCGGTGAAGCCCGCGACGTAGCCGACGACGGGCTTCGTGACGTTCGCCTTGATGAAGTCCGCGGCGCGCTCCTCGGCGTCGCCGCCGATCTCGCCGATCATCACGATCGCCTTCGTCTCGGGGTCGGCCTCGAACGCGGCGAGCGCGTCGATGTGGGTCGTGCCGATGATCGGGTCGCCGCCGATGCCGATGGCGGTCGAGAAGCCCAGGTCGCGCAGCTCGTACATCATCTGGTAGGTCAGGGTGCCCGACTTCGAGACGAGGCCGATCGGGCCCTTGCCGGTGATCGTCGCGGGGGTGATGCCCACGAGCGACTCGCCCGGCGTGATGATGCCGGGGCAGTTGGGGCCGATGATCCGCGTCTTGTTCCCCTTCTCCTGCGCGTACGCCCAGAACTCCGCGGAGTCCTGCACCGGGATGCCCTCGGTAATGACGACGAGGAGGCCGATCTCGGCGTCGATCGCCTCGATGACGGCGTCCTTCGAGAAGGCGGGCGGCACGAACGCGATGGAGACGTCGGCGCCGGTGGCCTCCATCGCCTCCTTCACGGTGCCGAAGACGGGGAGCTCGACGTCGCCGTGGGTGACGGTCGTGCCGGCCTTGCGGGCGTTGACGCCGCCGACGACGTTCGTGCCGGCCTTGAGCATCAGCGCGGTGTGCTTGGTGCCCTCGCCGCCGGTGATGCCCTGGACGATGACCTTGGAGTCCTTGGTGAGGAAGATCGACATGCTTGTTCTCTGATTCCTTGAGTCGTCGGGTCCGTTACGCGGCGGCGAGTTCGGCGGCCTTGTCGGCGCCCTCGTCCATGGTCGCGGCGAGCGTGATGAGCGGGTTGGCGGCGGCCTGGAGGATCGCGCGGCCCTCCTCGACCTTGTTGCCGTCGAGGCGGACGACGAGCGGCTTCGTGGCCGAGTCGCCGAGGATCTCGAGCGCCTGGAGGATGCCGTTGGCGACCGCGTCGCACGCGGTGATGCCGCCGAAGACGTTGACGAAGACGCTCTTGACCTGCTCGTCGCCGAGGATCACGTCGAGGCCGTTCGCCATCACCTGGGCGGAGGCTCCGCCGCCGATGTCGAGGAAGTTGGCCGGCTTCACGCCGTTGTGCCTCTCTCCGGCGTAGGCGACGACGTCGAGGGTCGACATGACCAGGCCGGCGCCGTTGCCGATGATGCCGACCTCGCCGTCGAGCTTCACGTAGTTGAGGTCGTTCTCCTTGGCCTTCGCCTCGAGCGGGTCGGCGGCGTCCTTGTCCTCGAGCGCGGCGTGGTCCGCGTGGCGGAAGCCGGCGTTCTCGTCGAGCGAGACCTTGCCGTCGAGCGCGACGATGTCGCCCTCCTCGGTGAGCACGAGCGGGTTCACCTCGACGAGCGTGGCGTCCTCGCCGGTGTAGACGTCGTACAGCTTCACCAGGACGGGCGCGACCTTGGCGATCAGCTCCTCCGGGAACTTCGCCGCGCGGGCGATCTCCTCGGCTTTGGCCTGGTCGATGCCCTGGCCGGGGACGACCTCGACGCGCGCGAGGGCGTCGGGGCGCTCGACGGCGAGCTGCTCGATCTCCATGCCGCCCTCGTAGGAGGTGAGCGAGAGGTAGGAGCGGTTGGCCCGGTCCAGCAGCACCGAGAAGTAGAACTCGCGGTCGATGCGCGCACCGCCGGCGACCATGACGCGCTTGACGACGTGGCCCTTGATGTCGAGGCCGAGGATCGACTGCGCCGCGGCGTACGCGTCCTCGGGGGTCTTCGCGACCTTCACGCCGCCCGCCTTGCCGCGGCCGCCGATCTTGACCTGCGCCTTGACGACGGTGACGCCGCCCAGCTTCTCCGCCGCGGCGCGCACCTCCTCCGGCGTGTCGGCGACGATGCCCGGGAGCACGGGGACGCCGTACTTCTCGAACAGATCACGGGCCTGGTATTCGAAGAGATCCACGCTGCATTCCCATTCCGCGCCGAGCGCGCTTGCGTTTCGAGTTCGAGGTGGCCCGGACGACGCCGGAGTCTCGGCACTGTCCCTGGGCCGCGCCGAGTCTACTCCGCACCCGCCGGGGGCTTCCCGTGCGGTCGCTCCGCGCCCGCCGGACGCCCGCCGGGGGCACCGGCTCCTCCTCCGCCCGCCGCTCCCGCGTAGCGTGGAGCCATGTCGTCGGCCACCCGCACCCCGGACGTCTTCCGCGAGGGCGTGTTCCTGCTGGCGGGGGCGCGCGCGATCCTCCTCCAGATCGCGCACCCGGCGGTCGGGCAGGGCGTCGCCGACCACTCCGACTTCGTGCACCGGGCCGTGAACCGCCTGCACGGGACGCTCTCCTACCTCTACGTCCTGCACTACGGCACTCCCGAGGACGTGCGCGCCGTCCGCCGCCGCGTGAACAGGGCGCACGTGCCCGTGCGCGGCCCCGGCTACACGGCCTTCGACCCGGAGCTGCAGCGCTGGGTCGCGGCGACGCTCACCCAGTCGATGCTGCAGCTCTACGAGGGCGCCTTCGGTGCGCTGAGCGAGGAGGAGGCGGACGACATCGTGCGCCGCTCCGTCGTCGTCGGCGCGGCCCTGCAGATGCCCGCGGACCTCTGGCCCGACTCCCGCACCGCGTTCGACGCCTACTGGGAGCGGGAGCTGGAGCGCCTCAAGGTCACGCCCGCGGCCCGCCGGGTCGCCCACGACCTGCTGGGCCCGAGCATCGCCGCCTGGTACCTGCGCCCGCTCGGCCCCTACCTCCGCCTGATCACCGCCGGTCTGCTCCCGGCGGCGCTCCGCGAGCCCTTCGGCTTCCACTGGACCGCACGGCAGGAGGCGCGGTTCGAGCGGGCGCTCTCGCGCACCTTCGCCGTCTACCGCCTGCTTCCCGCGATCGTGAGGACGGCGCCCAGCCGCTACTACCTCGCCCGGGTCCGACGCGACGCTCAGAAGCCGGCCACGACCTCCCAGCCCGCGTAGGCGGCGAGCTCCAGCCCGAGCGCCTGCGCGGCCGCACGCGCCTCGTCGATCCCGCGCTCGTCGCGCACGTCGACGGTGACCGGCACGCTGTCGCCGAACCCCGCGATCTCGACCCGCGCGCTCGTCGGACCGCTGTAGAGCGGGACGTGCGCGTCCGCGGTCCGCGCGCCGACCACTCGCGAGCCGGTCGCCTCTGCGATCACCGCGAGGGCGAACGGAGCCGTCACCACCGCATCCGTGTAGAGCGTCGCCTCGCCGCGCATCGCGCCTCCCGTCGTCCGACCCGCGGAACCGGGCCGCAGCAGTCCGACTGTAGGCAGCCGCCCGCGCCTCCCGCACCCCCTTCCGCTCGGCGCCGGGATGCGCACTCCCCGCCCGTCCGTGCTGAACATCCGGTGCGGATCGCTCGACGCGGCCGCCCGGCGGATCTACGGTGAAGCACCCGGCATCCGCCGCGGCGGTCAACGACGACTGGAGCCTTGATGAGCATCACCGAACCCCGCACGGCCGAGGCCCCCGCCGCTCCCCCGCCCGCCGCCGGCTTCGGCACCCTCTCCGTCGCGGCCATCCTGGCGGAGGCGGCGCGGCGCACCCCTGACACGATCGCCGTCCGCGTCGGCGAGCAGGCCGTCGACTACGCGACCCTCTGGCGGCAGACCCGTGCCTACGCCGGAGCCCTGCGCGCCCAGGGGATCGGACCGGGCGACCGCGTGGCCCTGCTCGTCCCGAACGTCCCCGACTTCCCCCGCGGCTACTTCGCCGTCCTCGCGCTCGGCGCCGTGGTGGTCCCCGTGCACGCCCTGCTCAAGCACGACGAGATCGCCTACGTCCTGCGCGACTCCGGAGCCGTCGCGCTCGTGTGCGCCGCTCCGCTGCTCGCCGAGGGGGCCGCCGGAGCGGACCTCGCCGACGTTCCCGTGCTGAGCGTGATGGTGCCCGACGGCACCGCCTCGCCCCTACCGCGCCTGGAGGACCTCGCCGCGGAGGCGACCGCGATCGACGGCTACGTGCCCCGCTCCCCCTCCGACACGGCGACGATCCTCTACACCAGCGGCACCACCGGCCGCCCGAAGGGGGCGGAGGGGACGCACTTCGCGATCGTCTCGCAGTCGGACGTGCTGCTGATGAACACGTTCGACCTGCACCGCGGCGACGTGGTGCTCGGGGCGCTGCCGCTCTTCCACACCTTCGGGCAGGTCTGCGCGATGAACACGGCCTTCCGCACCGCCGCGACGGTCGTCCTGGTGCCGAAGTTCGACGGCGACGCCGCGCTCGAGGCGATGATCGCCCACGGCTGCACGGTCTTCGAGGGCGTGCCCACGATGTACGTCGCCCTGCTCGACGCCGCGACCCGGCGCGAGGACCGGCCGCCGCTGCGCTACGCGGTCTCGGGAGGCGCCGCCCTGCCCGTCGCCGTGATCGAGCGCTTCCGCGAGGTGTTCGGCGTCGAGATCTACGAGGGCTACGGGCTCACCGAGACCTCCCCGGTCGCCACCTTCAACCACGTCGGAGTCCCGCCGCGGCCGGGCACGGTCGGCACGCCGATCTGGGGCGTCGAGGTCGAGGTCGCCCGCCCCGACGTGACCGACCGAGTCGAGCTGCTCCCCCGGGGCGAGCTCGGCGAGATCGTGGTGCGCGGGCACAACCTGATGAAGGGGTACCTCGGCAACCCGGCGGCGACCGCGGAGGCGGTGATCGACGGCTGGTTCCGCACCGGCGACCTGGGCACGAAGGACGAGGAGGACTACATCCGCATCCTCGACCGCACGAAGGACATGATCATCCGCAACGGCTACAACGTGTACCCGCGCGAGGTCGAGGAGGTGCTGATCGGGCACCCGGCCGTGCAGAACGCGGCGGTCTTCGGGATCCCGGATGAGCGCCACGGTCAGGAGGTGATGGCCGCGGTGATCCTCGCCCCGTCGGCGACCGCCACCGCGGAGGAGCTGATCGCCTACGCGAACGAGCATCTCGCCGCCTTCAAGTTCCCCCGCCGCGTCGAGTTCGTCGACGCCCTTCCGCTCGGGCCCAGCGGCAAGATCCTCAAGCGGGAGCTCGTCGCGCGCTACGCCGGCTGACCCCTTCCGCGAGATGCCACTCGGGTGAGCCCGCCACGGCGTGCCTCCCACTCGAGTGGAATCTCGCGGACGGCGACCAGAGGGCACACGGGAAGGGACGGACGTCAGCCGAGCAGGGACCAGACGGTCCCGGCGAGGACGGTGCCGACCGCGGCGCCCGCGAGGACCTGAGCGGGGGTGTGCGCACCGAGGCGCACCCTCGACCAGAGCACCCAGAGGACGATGGGCACGCTGATCAGCAGGGAGAGCGGTCCGTAGGCGATCAGCACGACGACGGCGCAGGTGGCGACCACCGCCGCGTGCCCGGACAGCTTCCAGACCAGGTTGACCACGCCGACGGCGAGCACCACGGCCACCGTCACCACGCCGAACGTGGTCACCGCGGCAGGAGCGCCGAGCACGGCGAGCAGTACCAGGCCGGCCGCGATCGACACCAGCGCCAGCGCGATCGGCAGCGCCCGCTCGCGCCGGTCGGGCACGTGATGGTCGCCGTGGATCCGGCCGGTGCGCATCAGCAGGCGGATGACGAGGTAGGGCACCACGCCGACGAAGAGCGCCGCGAGCGCTCCCCAGGCGACGCCGAGCAGGGGCGGATCCGCGACGCGCGCGCCGACCACGACCGGCACGAGCACCGCGAGGACCGCCGGGGAGAACACCTCCGTCGCGAGCCGCGCGGCCGCCGATCCGGCCGCCACCGGACTAGATCTTCTCGATCGGCGCGACCTTGATCAGCAGCTTCTTCGCGCCCACCTGGTCGAAGAGCACGTGCGCGACGCGCTTCGAGCCCTCGCCCGTCACCGCGTTCACGCGCCCCTCACCGAAGTCGGTGTGCCGGATGCGGTCGCCCGCGATCAGCTCGAGGTCGCCGTTGTCGCGCACCATGCCGGTGATCCGGTTCGGGAACTCGCCCTTGGCCTTCGGCGCCGCGGCGAGCGCCTCCCGGAACTCGGTGTTCGATCGCGACTTGCCGAAGCCGGGCCGCTGAGCGTTCAGGGCCCGGGGCTGCGTACCGCCGCGCGAGGTCGCCGCGCCGGGCGACTGGCGCCACTGGATCAGCTCTCCCGGGATCTCCTGCAGGAACCGGCTCGGCATCGCGACCGACGTCTCGCCGTACTGCGCGCGGGTCATCGCGAGCGAGAGGTAGAGGCGCTTGCGGGCCCGGGTGATCCCCACGTAGAACAGCCGCCGCTCCTCGGCCGGGCCGCCGGGCTCGTTCGCCGAGATGCGGTGCGGGAGCAGGTCCTCCTCGATGCCGGTGAGGAACACGGCGTCGTACTCGAGGCCCTTCGCCGTGTGCAGCGTCATCAGCGAGACGGTGCCGGAGTCGTCGTCGAGGTCGTCGGCCGCGGCGACCAGCGAGACCTCGGTGAGGAAGTCCACGAGCCCGCCGTCCGGGTTGTTGCGCGCGAACTCCTTGGTGACGGCGATGAGCTCGTCGACGTTCTCGGCGCGGGCCTCGTCCTGCGGGTCGCGGCTGGCGCGGAGCATGTCGAGGTAGCCGCTGCGGGTGAGGAGCGCCGTCAGCACCTCGTGCACCTTCGCCTCGCCGCCCTCCCGTGCGGGGTCGAGCATCAGCGCGCACTCGTCGAGGAGGGTCGCGAGGTCGACGATCGCCTTCGTCACCTTCGGGCCCATCCCGAGCGAGCCGGCGTTGCGCATCGCCTCCCGCAGGGTCACCGCGTTGGTGTCGGCGAACGACTGCAGCTGCGCCTCCGTCGCGGGGCCGATGCCCCGCTTCGGAGTGTTCATGATGCGCCGCAGCGCCAGCACGTCGGCCGGATTCGCCACCGTGATCAGGTACGCCAGGGCGTCCTTGATCTCGGCGCGCTCGTAGAACTTCGTGCCGCCCAGGATCCGGTAGGGCAGCGCGGAGCGGATGAAGATCTCCTCCAGCGCGCGGGTCTGCGCGTTGGTGCGGTAGAAGACCGCGATCTCGTCGTAGCCCGTGCCCGCCGCGTGCAGGCGGGCGATCTCGTCGACCACGAACTGCGCCTCGTCGTGACCCGAGTAACCGGTGTAGCCGACGATCTTCTCCCCGTCGCCGCTGGAGGACCAGAGGTTCTTCGCGCGACGGTCGAAGTTGTTCGAGATGACGGCGTTGGCCGCCGAGAGGATGTTCTGCGTCGAGCGGTAGTTCTGCTCGAGCAGGATCACGCGGCAGCCCGGGAAGTCGCGCTCGAACTCGACGATGTTGCGGATGTCGGCGCCGCGGAACGCGTAGATGGACTGGTCCGAGTCGCCGACGACGGTGAGCGAGGCCCCCGGGATGGAGCCGTCGGCCGTGACCGGTCCGCGGTAGGGGCGGTCGAACTGCGCCGCCGCCATCGTCGCCGGCGGCACGGGCCGGGTCAGCTCGTGGATCAGCGAGTACTGGGCGTGGTTCGTGTCCTGGTACTCGTCGACCAGCACGTGGCGGAAGCGCCGCTGGTACTTCGCGGCGACGTGCGGGAAGGCGCGGAAGAGGTAGACGGTCTGCGCGATCAGGTCGTCGAAGTCGAACGCGTTCGCCCCCTCGAGCGCCCGCGAGTAGGCCCGGAAGACCTGGAGGAACATCTCCTCGTTCGGGTCGCTGAGGTTCGCGGTGCGGGCGTAGGAGTCGACGTCGGCGAGCTCGTTCTTGAGCTTGGAGATCTTCGCGGAGGCGCTCGCGACGGTGATTCCGAGCGAGTCGGCCTCGAGGTCCTTCACGATGCGCTTGAGCAGGGCGCGCTGATCGCCCGAGTCGTAGATCGTGAACGACTTGGTCATGCCGAAGTTCTCGGCCTCGCGGCGCAGGATCCGCACGCACGCGGAGTGGAACGTCGAGATCCACATCCCCTCGGCGCTCTGCCCCACCAGCTTCTCGACGCGCTCGCGCATCTCGGCCGCGGCCTTGTTGGTGAACGTGATCGCGAGGATCTGGCTCGGCCAGGCCTCGCCGTTGCCCAGGAGGCTCGCGATGCGCCGGGTGAGGACGCTGGTCTTGCCCGAGCCCGCACCCGCGACGATGAGCAGCGCGTCTCCGCGGTACTCGACCGCCTCGCGCTGCTGGGGGTTCAGCCCCGCGACGAGCTGCTCGTGCGCCGGGTCGGTGCGGGGCGCGTCCCCGGGGCCGCCGGGGGGACCGACGATGACCGGGGTGGCGCGGGAGTCGCTCGGATCGAAGAGGAAGCTCATGTCCCTCCGAGTGTAGATCGCCCCTCCGACACCGGGAGCGGTCAGGCGGTCCGCTGACGCGGCGCGGGCGAGGTGAGCGCCCCACCGACGTCCAGTCCGCGCCACGCGAGGGAGAAGCCGAGCACGGCGAGCGCCGACGTCGACACCGCCAGGAGCTGCAGGAGCGCGAAGGCGGTGAGGTCCTTCGTGTCGTCGGGGTAGTACTGGATGCCCTGGACGGCGAGAGCCGCGAGCAGCACCACCACGATCACCGAGCACACCAGGAGCAGCCGGTTCACCCCGCGCCGCGCGGGCCTCTTCGGCGCTCGGCCCACCTGGGCCCTGGTGGTCAGCCACGCGCAGGCGGCGGAGGCGGAGGCGAGCGCGACGAGGTCGGCCCCGAGGACGTCGCTCGCCCGGTGCCAGGAGGCGGCCATCGTCAGGTTGCCGACCAGCACCACGACCGCGCCGCCCAGCGCGAGCACGACGGTCCGCGCGCGCCCGGGGACGACCATCGCCAGGGCGAAGACCACCGAGACGGCCGCCGCGGTGTGCCCGCTCGGGAAGCTGCCGCCGGTGTACCAGGAGTCGGTGTCGACCAGCTCGGGCCGCTCGAGGATCACGTTCTTGAGCAGCTGGGTGAGCCCGGCCGTGACGACGATCGAGCCGACGGAGGCGACGGCCAGCGCCGGGCGCCTCCGGATCAGCGCGATCGCCGCGACGAGCAGGGCGCCGACGACCATGGAGAGCGGGGTGACGTCCGCGAGCGCCCCCGCGGCGGCGCCGGTGGCCCGGCCGAAGACGAGGTCGGCTCCCCGGAGCCCCGAGTTCTCGACGCCCTGGCCCTGAGGGGTGAGCACGGCGAGCCAGTAGACGACGGCGACGCCGATCACGGCGAGGACGGCGGTGGTGATCCAGCGGCGGGTGATGCGCTCTCGGGTGGACACGGGGCCTCCTCTCGAGGGTCGGGCGGGCGGTGGTGAGCCGATGATGCCAGCGCAGCCTCCGCGTCCGCTCGGCACGCGCCGGACGAGCACCCGATCGGCGGACCGGTCAGCCGCGGAGCAGGCGCTCCTGCTCGGCCGCCCGCGCCTCGATCGCCAGATCGGGCTGGTCGGCGAAGACGCCGTCCACTCCCGAGCGGAGGATCATCGCGAACTCCTCCTGCCAGCCGCCGTACTCCGCCGGGTCCTTCCCGCGGCGGTGCACCTTCTCGAGGAATCGGTTCTCGGCGCGCAGCGTCCAGCAGTAGACCTCGAGCCCGGCCGCGTGGGCGTCCTCGACGAGCGGACCGGTCCCCGTCGCCCGGCCGGCCGCGTCCCGCGAGAAGAGCATGCTCTTGTCGACGCTGATCCCGTCGACGGCTCCGGCGAGGTTCCGCAGTCCCGCCGGCGTGGTGAAGGCGGAGTAGGGGGCCGCGTCGGCGCCGTGGGCGGCCACGAGGTCGGGCGGGGCGCCCCGCGACTCGAGCAGGTAGATCCGGCGGGTGCCGACTCCGCTCACCGCGAGCCGCTCCAGAACGGTCTTCTCGAAGCTCTCGATCGTGAGCCGCGGGTCGCGCGGACCCCAGCCCGCGGCGGCGAGCTCCTCGCGCAGCAGCACGTCCAGCGGCAGCCCGATCCCGGCGAAGTACGTCGCGTGCTTGATCTCGGCGACGAGCCCCGGCGGAGCGAGCGGATCGTCCTCCGCCGCCCGGTCCAGCAGCGCCAGCAGCTCCCTGAAGCGCAGCAGCGGGAACTGCCCGTCGAACGTGGCGCTGGAGCCGCGCACCGCCGGCAGCCGCTCGCGGGCCCGCAGCTCCGACAGCTCGTCCCAGGTGAAGTCCTCGGTGAACCAGCCGGTGATCTCGCGGCCGTCGATCCGCTTGGTGGTGCGGCGCGCAGCGAACTCCGGGCGCTTCTCGACGTCCGTCGTGCCGGAGATCTCGTTCTCGTGGCGGAGGACGAGCACGCCGTCGCGGGTCGCCACCAGATCGGGCTCGAGCGCATCGGCGCCCAGCGCGATCGCCAGCTCGTAGGCGGAGCGGGTGTGCTCCGGTCGGTAGCCGCTCGCTCCGCGGTGGCCGATGACGAGCGGTGACTGACGCGCGGGCATGCCGCGATCCTACGGGCGGCACTGCGCGGCTCGCAGCGGAGTCGAGGTCCGCTCGAAGAGAACAGCCAGACTCTGAGAGGTGCTCTCAGATATGGTGGTGTCCATCGTCGCAGTCCTCTCGGATCCGCGGCGCACCCCGCACCCACAGCGACTCAGATCCGCGAGTTCCCTCGGAGACCAGCGCACCTGAGAGAAGAGGAACCATGGCAAGCAACAATCCGGCCTTCGGACGCCCGGAGTTCAGCAACCGCGGCTACGCCGGCCGCGTGCAGGACCTCCCGGACGTCTCTCCCGGCACGCTCGACCAGATGTACTCCCGTCCGGCCGCCGGCTCCGTCGAGACCGACCGGATGACCGTCGAGGACACCCTCGCCAAGACCGCCCTCGCCTTCGTCGTGCTCCTCGCGGGTGCGGCCGTCGGCTGGTTCGTCCCGGGCCTGATGCTCCCCGCCGTGCTCGTCGCGCTGGTGCTGGGCATCGTCAACGCCTTCAAGAAGCAGCCGTCGCCGGCCCTGATCCTCGGCTACGCCGCGACCCAGGGCATCGCGGTCGGTGCGATCTCGAAGTTCTTCGAGAGCGCGTACGCCGGAGCGGTCGTCCAGGCCCTCATGGCGACCGTCATCGTGATCGGCGTCACCCTGGCGCTGTTCATGAACGGCAAGATCCGCACCTCGCCGAAGCTCAACAAGATCTTCTTCATCGGCATGATCAGCTACGCGGTGTTCTCGCTGGTGAACCTGGGCCTCGGCCTCTTCGGCGTCGGCGGCGGCTTCGGTCTCCGCACCGGCTTCATCGGCATCGTGATCGGCCTCATCGCCGTCGCGCTCGCCACGTACTCGCTCGTGATGGACTTCGAGTTCATCCAGCAGGGCGTGCGCAACCGCCTCCCCCGCATCTACGGCTGGACCGGCGCCTACGGCATCCTGGTCACCGTCGTCTGGATGTACCTGGAGATCCTGCGCCTCGTCGCGATCTTCCGCGAGTAGCACGGCGAACCACGTCCGACGGGCGCTCGACCTCCGGGTCGGGCGCCCGTCGTCGTTCCCTGCCCCAGCGCCGTTCCCGGTGCACTGCCGGGAGCGCCTGGCACGATGGTGGGATGAGCGCCGCAGACTCCCGGATCGTCGGCCTCGACGTCGCACGCGGCCTGGCCGTCCTCGGCATGTTCGCCGCCCACCTCGCCCCCGTCGAGAGCGAGATGCTCTGGAACGGCCGCAGCTCCGTCCTCTTCGCCGTGCTGGCGGGAGTGTCGATCGGGCTGATGACGGGCGGCGCACAGCGCTCCTCGCGGCCCTGGCAGGACACTGGATCGATCCTGCTCCGCGGGCTGTACCTGCTCGTCATCGGCGTCGCCCTCACCCTGCTCGGGACGCCGATCGCGGTGATCCTGCCGCACTACGGGGTGATGTTCCTCGTCGCGGCGCTGCTGCTCTTCCTGCCGCGGGCGGTCCTCGCCCTGCTGGTCGCGGTCGCGGCGATCGCCGGGCCCCTCGCGGTCGACGCGCTGACGAGCGCCGGCGGCTCCTGGCTCTCGACCCTGTCGCCCGACGAGGCGCTCCTGGCCGCGCAGCCCCTCATCTGGCTCACCCAGTACTATCCGGTGCCGTCGTGGCTGGCGTACGTGGTCCTCGGCCTCCTGATCGCGCGCTGCGACATCCGGTCCGCGACCACCCAGCGCTGGGTCGTCGTCGGCGGCGCCGTCTCGGCCGTGCTCGGCTACGGCGGTGGGCTGCTGCTCGGGGGTCCGGAGGCGGTGGAGGCGCACGCCAGCACCACCGCCGAGCTCCTCGGGGCGGGCGGGGTCGCCTGCGTGGTCCTCGGCGCGCTGACGGCTCTGCTGCAGCGGCTGCCGCTCGTGGCACGGGCGGCGACTCCGATCGCGGCCGTCGGTGCGATGCCGCTGACGATCTACTCGCTGCAGCTCGTGGCGCTGGCGGTGTACCTGGTCCCGTACGAGCCGTTCGACTTCGAGGCGTGGCGCAGCTGGACGCTGCTCGGCGTCTTCGTGGTCGGCTCGATCGTCGCCGCTCTCCTCTGGAGGCGACTCGTGGGGCAGGGCCCGCTGGAGTGGCTGCTCGCGCGCGCGTCGCTGCGGCCTCGGGGTCCGCGCGCGGCGCTGGGTTAGGGTGGCCGGATGATCACGCGTCGCGAGGCCGCTCAGCGCCTCGACATCCCCCTCGAGATGGCGACGCGGCACGGCATCCCCACCCGTCTGTCGGAGGAGGAGCTCGCCGCCCTCGAGCAGGATCCGCCCGCCTGGCTCGTCCAGTCGCGCGCGAACCGCACCGGCAGGCGTCCCGTGTGGGTGACCCTCGACTGCGTCGTCTGCGGCCGCTCCGAGGCCGCCCGCCCGAAGAAGTGGTGGCCCGAGTTCACGTTCCTCGTCTGCGAGGACCACTCCCCCGCCTCCTGGCCGCACCACCCCGAGGGCCACCGCCGCGACGAGTACGACGGCATCGGCACCCGCTTCATCGGCGTGCTCGACACCCCGGCCTGACCCGAGCTCGCGAGCCTGCCGCCTGCACCTCGGCCCCCGGACCAGCGCCGACACGCGTTCCCCGACCGCTCGGCAGGAGCTCGCTTCTCCGCCGGCACCCCAGGAACGTCCCCGCAGGGCCTCGAACCCCTGACCGCCACTCGGTATGCCTCGCCAGGCACCGGTCACCCCTCACCGATCCCCCGGCCGCACCGCGGCCACCCGTTCCCTGAACAGCCACCTGAGCTCGTTCCCCGACCTGCACCCCGGGAACGGCCCCCTCGGGGCTCGTTCCTCTCTACCTGCACCCGGGAACGGCCCCGCAGGGGCTCGTTCCCTCTACCTGCACCCAGGAACGGCCCCGCAGGGGCTCGTTCCCCCACCCGCTCCCCTCAACAAGAAACGGCCCCCTTCGAAGGGAGCCGTTCCTGACGTTCCGCGGGTCTCCGCGCGGTCAGCTGCAAGGCGGAGAAGGGCGCGATACCGGAGGTATCGCAACCGCCGACAACGCCGCAGATGACCGTGCGGAGACCCGCGGAATCACTCCCACTCGATGGTGCCGGGGGGCTTGGACGTCACATCCAGCACCACCCGGTTCACGCCGCTCACCTCGTTGGTGATGCGGTTGGAGATTCTGGCGAGGAGGTCGTAGGGCAGGCGGGTCCAGTCGGCGGTCATCGCGTCTTCCGAGGAGACGGGGCGCAGGACGATGGGGTGGCCGTAGGTGCGGCCGTCGCCCTGGACTCCGACGGAGCGGACGTCGGCGAGGAGGACGACGGGGCACTGCCAGATCTCGGTGTCCAGGCCGGCGGCGGTGAGCTCGGCGCGGACGATGGCGTCGGCGTCCTGGAGGAGGTCGAGCCGCTCCTGGGTGACCTCGCCGACGATGCGGATGCCGAGGCCGGGTCCGGGGAAGGGCTGGCGGCCGACGATGACCTCGGGGAGGCCGAGCTCGCGGCCGATCGCGCGGACCTCGTCCTTGAAGAGGGTGCGGAGCGGCTCGACGAGCGCGAACTGCAGGTCCTCGGGGAGTCCGCCCACGTTGTGGTGGGACTTGATGTTGGCGGTGCCGGTGCCGCCGCCGGATTCGACGACGTCGGGGTAGAGCGTGCCCTGGACGAGGAAGTCGATCGTCTCGCCCTCGCCCTGCGCTTCGAGCACGAGCGCTTCGGCGGCGGCCTCGAAGGTGCGGATGAACTCGCGGCCGATGATCTTGCGCTTCTGCTCCGGGTCGCTGACGCCGGCGAGCGCGTCGAGGAACTGCTCGCGCGCGTCGACGGTGACCAAGCGGACGCCGGTCGCGGCGACGTAGTCCTCCTCGACCTGGCGGCGCTCGTCCTTGCGGAGGAGTCCGTGGTCGACGAAGACGCAGGTGAGCTGATCGCCGATGGCGCGGTGCACGATCGCAGCGGCGACGGCGGAGTCGACTCCGCCGGACAGGCCGCAGATGACGCGTCCGGTGCCGACCTGCTCGCGGATCACGGCGACCTGGTCGTCGATCACGTTGGAGGAGTTCCAGTCGGCCGGGATGCCCGCGGCGCGGTGGAGGAAGTTCTCGATGACGGCCTGGCCGTAGGCGGAGTGCTTGACCTCCGGGTGCCACTGCACGCCGTAGAGGCGGCGCTCGTCGTTGCCGAAGGCGGCGACCGGGGTGGAGCTCGTGGAGGCGAGGACCTCGAAGCCCTCAGGCGCCTGTGCGACCGAGTCGCCGTGGCTCATCCACACCGTCTGGTCGGCGGGCTGCTCGCCGAGGAGCACGCCACCGTCGGTCGAGAGGGCGGCGTCCGTCGCTCCGTACTCGCGCAGCCCTGTGTTGGCGACCTCGCCGCCGAGCGTCTTCGCCATCACCTGGAAGCCGTAGCAGATGCCCAGGACCGGGATCCCGAGGTCGAAGATCGCGGGGTCGAGCTGCGGGGCGCCCTCCTCGTACACGCTGGAGGGGCCGCCCGAGAGGATGATGCCGACGGGCGACTTCGCGGCGATCTCGGCGGCCGTAGCGTTGGAGGACACGATCTCGGAGTAGACGTTCGCCTCGCGGACCCGGCGGGCGATCAGCTGCGCGTACTGCGCGCCGAAGTCGACGACGAGGACGGGCTGCGCGGCCAGGTGCGGCTGGGGAGCGGTGGGCTGCTCGCTAATGGGGGGCCTCCACGGAGTCGGTCGGGGTCTTCGGGTCGGTGCCGGCGGTCCGGCGCTCGAGGTACTGCTCGACCTCGCGGGCGATGCGGGTCTCGACGAAGAAGGAGAGGGTGGGCACCACTCCGCCGAGAGCGATGAGCACGAAGCGCGTGAACGGCCAGCGCATGAGGCTCCACAGGCGGAAGTCGGCGAAGAGGTAGACGACGTAGAACCAGCCGTGCGCGATCAGGATGCCGGTGGACAGGTTCGCGCCGGTGCCGCTCGACCTGAACTCGCCTCCGGGCACCTCGTACATCGGGGCGAAGTGCAGGACGCCCTGCTGGCCGAAGGCGAACAGCTCGAGGTGGAAGACGTACTTGAGCAGCATCTCCGCGCAGAGCAGGAGCAGCATCACGCCGGTGATGATCGAGGTCACCCGGTAGAAGCGCAGCGCGCTCCGGATCGCAGGGAACTGCGCGGGCTTGGGCTCGAGGGGCATGACGACCAGTTTACGGTGCGGGGGCGGGGGCCTCGGCCCGGTCGCCCAGGTCGGCGCGGGCGCGCTCCTCGGCGTCGAGCGCCTCCTCGGCCTCGCGCTCCCACGCGTCCTTGACGAGGCGGAACCAGAGGTAGAGGGCGAAGCCGGCGAAGACGACCCACTCGATCGCGTAGAAGACGTTGAGCCAGTTCAGCGAGACGTCGCTCACGCGCGCCGGGGAGTCGATGGCCTCGAGGCCGGCGACCGGCTCGTCGACGACGACGTAGCCCTGGTAGACGTCCTGGGGCGGGTCCGGCCAGCGGTTGATCAGCGCGGGGACGGAGAGCGCGGTGAGGGTGGCGGGGTCCAGGCCCTCCGCCGGCGCCTCCGCGGCCTCGTTGGCCACGAGGCGGCCGATGAAGGAGGAGGGCGCCTGCTCGCTCCCGCTGTTCAGCGCGTCCGCGACGGACTGCGCCTGCGCCTCGTCCTGCGTCCAGCCGTAGGCGAGCACCAGGTCGGCGTCGGCGGTGCGTGTGCGGGCGATGACCCACCAGCCCGGCTGCTCGCCGTTCAGGCGGCCGCCGAGGATCTCGGCACCGCCCGGCACGAAGACGGACGAGCCCTCCACGCGCTGTCCGTCGGCGGTCGCCGTGATCGAGCGGGAGGGGGTCGCGACCTCGGCGAGCGGGAGCGTCGTCTCCGACACTCCGGAGTCGGGCGCGGCGGCTTCGACCGCGCGGCCGACCTGCCACTGCCCGAGCGCGGCGAAGAGCCCGGCGACCAGGAGTGCGAGCGCCAGCGCGGCGATCCAGCGCGGGCGCCGGGCCACCTGCCCGACCGTGCTCTGCGTCATTCGTCCCTCGTCCGCCCTCGATCCGTGCGGTGTCCCGCGGGCCGGATCGAGCCTAACCCGTGAGTGTGGGAGCTCCGTGGGATCAGTAGTCGGGCTCCCTCGGGCGGCGGGGCCGGGCGTCGTCGGCGCCGTCGGACTGCTGCATCGCCTGGTCGATGAGCGCCTGACGCATCGGATCGGGGAACTCGTCGTCGAGCTCGTCCGGCTCCGCGGGGCGCCTCGGAGGAGCGGGGGCCTCCTCCGAGGAGACGGCGGGCGCGGCCATCGCCGCCTCCACGAGCGCGAAGTCCTCCTCGTCCATGGCCGTGGCCGCTGCGGGTGCCGGGCGGTGCCGCCGCCGCGAGAGGAACGCGCCGATGCTCTCGGAGCGCGAGGCGAGGATCGGTCCGACGATCGCCATGATCAGCACGTAGAGGCCGGCGAAGGGCTGGATCCGCTCGTCGAGCCCCGCCGAGAGCGAGAGCGTCGCCAGGATGAGCGCGAACTCGCCGCGGTTGTGCAGGATGAACGCCGCGTTCAGGCCCGCGCGCGGTCCGAGCTTGTTGAGCCACGCGACGAACTGCCCCGCGCCGAGGTTCAGGACGATGGTCATCACCGCGGCGATCAGCACCGGGACCACGACGCTCGGGAACGCGCCGGGATCCAGCCCGAGACCGAAGTTGACGAAGAAGAAGGCTCCGAACACGTCGCGCAGCGGGATCGCGATGTGCTCGACCCTCGACCGGAACCGCGTCGCTCCGATGACCAGTCCGATCAGGAACGCGCCGATGGCGTCCGTCACTCCGAGGACCTCGCCGATGCCGCCGAACAGGATGGCGAGACCGAAGAACAGGATCGTGAACAGCTCGTCGTCGCGAGTGCGGAAGAAGCGGGAGACGACCTTCCCGCCCCAGCGGGCGATCGCGAACATCACCACGAGGAACGCGAACGCGATGACGAGCTTGAGCACCACCGGCCACGGCTCCGTCTCGCCCGAGAGCACGACGGACACGATCGCCAGGTAGACCGCGATGAAGATGTCCTCGACGACCGTGACGCCCAGGATCATCGGCGTCTCGGGGTTCGCCAGGCGCTTGAGCTCGATCAGCAGCTTGGTGACGATCGCGCTCGAGCTCGTCGCCGTGATGCCGGCGATGATCAGCGCCTCGCGGCTCCCCCAGCCCAGCGCGAAGCCGAAGCCGAGGCCGACGGCCATGTTGACCGCGATGTAGGAGCCGCCGGAGAGGATCAGGCGGCCGGCGTTCCCGAAGAACTCGTCCTGGTCGAACTCCAGGCCGAGGTTGAACAGCAGGAGTATCAGCCCGAAGACCGCGGTCAGCTCGATGTAGCTCGACTCGAAGTCGAGCGGGAAGAGGTGGAAGTTCGGGCTCGCGAGGAGCCCGACGACCATGTAGATCGGGATGGCCGGGAGCCCGATCGTCCTCCCCAGCCGGCCGAGGACGTAGGCGACGACGAACAGGACGCCGAGGACGATGAGGTCTTCGCCGTGGTGCATCCTCAGGCTCCGGGCGGGGCGTCGACCGTCTTGGCGAAGCTGCCGGTGCGGAAGAACGCGAACGCCTTGGCGACCTTCTCGGGGCTGCCGGCGACCACGAGGGTGTCGCCGGGGAAGACGCGGAAGTCGGGGGCCGGCGCCGGATTGGCGGCGTCGCCCCGGACCACGGCGACGACGGTCAGCCCGACGATCCCGCGGTCGGCGGGCTTGCCGAGCTGCTGTCCGGCGATGTGGTCGTCGTAGTCGACGGTGAACCAGTCGATCGAGAGGCCCGGGATCTGGTCGAGCGCGGTCAGCGACTCCGTGATCTGCGTGCCGCCGAGGAGCTCGGCGAGGGTGTGCGCCTCGTCGTCGCTCAGGCGGAGCGACACCTTGGCGCCGTCCTGGTCGCCCTCGGCGAACGTGATCAGGTCGCTGTGGCCGGAGCGGTGGGCGATGACGCCGACCTTGCCGCCGTCGGCCGTCAGGAACGTGTGCAGAACGCCGACACCGGGCAGTTTGACCCTGCGGACCTCGACCATGCGTGCTCCCTCCGCGCCGTGCGGCGCTCCCACTCGGGACTTCCAGCTTAGGCGCGTGCGGAGCCCTCCTGCCGAGGGAACCCCGACCCGTCGAGGGATCCCGCAGTTTCCCGGCGGCCTCGGCGGTCCTGCGTCCCTCGCTGTCCACAGGGGGTGGGGGGAGTCTCCACAGGAGGAGCGGAGGGAGGGAAAGGGGGGCGGAAGCGTGCAGTGGGGATCTGTCGAGACGGGGCGTGCCGCCGGTCGGACGAGTCCGTGCGGCTGCGCCGCGGTACGCGCGGACCGGCGAGTGGGCGAGGGCCTCCGCGGACGAGCGGCAGCGGGCGCGGATCGACGCCGTGGCCGCGACCTGGAGCGCGCCCTTCGTCCTCCGCGAGTCGGCGGCGGCGGTCCGGGACTCCCCCTGGTCGAGCCGCTCGCGGAGACCGTGCATGTCGAGGGGCGACGGACCTGGGCAGCCGGATGCGGAACGGCGTCGCGGAGCGCGCGTCCGCCCTCACCCGCACTGATCGACGGACTCGCCGTCTCGGATCCGGCGCAGACCGCCGTCGATCCGAACCGACCCGGCGTTCCTCGGGGGGCGCTCGCCCGAGCACGTGCTTCTCGCCCAGAAGCGCCGGGAAGACCGGATCCGCGCGCGCGGGTCCGCAGTGTCGTCCGCCGGGCTGGCGCGAGGCCTCCGACGCCAGCAGGTCCGGCCGGCCCGCGCCGGCGTCCGCCGCGTCCAGGGACCCCCGGGCCGTCGAGGGAGCCCGCTGTTCGCGGTGGCCTCGACGGTCAGGATCGCCTCGGTCGGTGAGCGTCAGCTGGGCTGGTACGGCGCGACGACGACCTCGACCCGCTGGAACTCCTTGAGGTCGGAGTAGCCGGTCGTCGCCATCGAGCGGCGCAGGGCGCCGATGAGGTTCGCCGTGCCGTCGGCGCCGGTGGCCGGGCCGTAGAGGACCTGCTCGAGGGTGCCGACGGTGCCGACCTCGACGCGGCGGCCGCGCGGCAGCTGCGGGTGGTGCGCCTCCGCGCCCCAGTGCCAGCCGCCGCCCGGAGCGTCGGTCGCGCGCGCCAGCGCCGAGCCGAGCATCACGGCGTCCGCGCCCACCGCGACGGCCTTCACGATGTCGCCGGAGGTGCCGAGGCCGCCGTCCGCGATGACGTGCACGTAGCGTCCGCCCGACTCGTCGAGGTAGTCGCGGCGAGCGCCGGCGACATCGGCGACCGCGGTCGCCATCGGAGCCTGGATGCCGAGCGTCGTGCGGGTGGTGGAGGCGGCACCGCCGCCGAACCCGACGAGGACGCCCGCGGCGCCCGTGCGCATGAGGTGCAGGGCCGCGGTGTAGGTGGAGGCGCCGCCGACGATGACGGGCACGTCGAGCTCGTAGATGAACTTCTTGAGGTTCAGCGGCTCGGTGTCGCGCGAGACGTGCTCGGCCGAGACGGTCGTGCCGCGGATGACGAACACGTCGACCCCGGCGTCGACGACGGTCTGGTACAGCTCCGCGGTCCGCTGGGGCGACAGGGCCCCGGCGACGGTCACGCCCGCGGCGCGGATCTCGGCCAGGCGCGCGGTCACCAGCTCGGGGCGGATCGGAGCGGAGTAGATCTCCTGCATCCGCTGCGTCGCGGTCTCGGCCGGAAGCCTGCGGATCTCCTCGAGCAGCGGCTCCGGGTCCTCGTACCGCGTCCACAGGCCCTCCAGGTCGAGGACGCCCAGCGCCCCCAGATGCCCGAGCCGGATCGCCGTCGCCGGCGACACCACCGAGTCCATCGGCGCGGCGAGGATCGGCGTCGCGAACTGGTACGCGTCGATCGACCACTTCACCGACACGACCTCGGGGTCGCGCGTCCGGCGGCTCGGGACGACGGCGATGTCGTCGAAGGCGTACGCGCGGCGGGCGCGCTTGGCGCGCCCGATCTCGATCTCCATGACGCAGAGTTTACTGTGGCTCGCTCCTCGCTCCGCTCGCCGCTCGCCCGCGGTCGGCCCGAACGGGCGATCGCGTTCCGCAGAGCGTCCCGCGTCCGCGCTACGCCGATCCGCTCGCACGCGGACCGCCGGTCACCGCTGAGCGGCGTCAGCCGTGGCTCGCTCCTCGATCCGCTCGCCGCTCGCCCGCGGTCGGCCCGAACGGGCGATCGCGTTCCGCAGAGCGTCCCGCGTCCGCGCTACGCCGATCCGCTCGCACGCGGACCGCCGGTCACCGCTGAGCGG